>CAZRUW010000100.1:0-3089 GCA_964603445.1 uncultured Gammaproteobacteria bacterium
GGCCGGGCAGTTCAATTTAAGAACGGACCTATCACGAACGGCAGAATTATCTAACAGGTGGAGGTTTTGCCGGGTTTACCAATTTTGGTGGAGAATGATGGAGAAAGGGAAAAAATTCCTTACCGCCGGACAGTTAAGGAAGCTGTAAAGGCCTCTAAAAAAGGATATTGATATTCTGCCTTGTCCTGAGTGCAGGGAAACGGGAGACACAAGACAGAGAGGCAGAACAGATAAAAACAACCGGAGTTAGCTTTTCTTAACGTCTTTTTTAGAAACTGAAAGGTAGGTAACGCAAACGATTATCAGCACTGTTAATACAATACTCGTTTTCCCTGTCCCAAAACCGAGTCCTCCTAAATCTTTTGTCCTTCCGAATAAGTCGGCAAATGATGCGCCAAACGGACGAGTCATAATATAAGAAAACCAGAAGGCAAAGACTTCGTTAAGCCCAAATAATTTATAGGCAATGAGCGGCAAGATGAACAAAACCCCGAAAAGGACACCTGAGTTGAGATAGCCGAGATTTAAAGTAATGGCTGTCATATCTCCCGATGCCGTGCCTAATGCAAAAGCTGTCACGACTGTCAGCCAGTAGAACAACTCTCTTTTTGGGGTAAAAATACTGTGAATTGAGAGGGTATGCTCAGTCCTATACCAGAGATAAAAGATTATCGCTAGAGCGATTGTAAATATGATGGTTGACGTTAAATAGGGTATGCCGATAACTATATGAACTACATTGGCGGCCATTGTGCCAAAGATGGCCACCATAATGACTGCCAGCCAGTAAACCCACGGAATATATTTTTTGGCCCAAAATTGTAAGCCCATAGCGACAACAAATCCAATAAAACCCAAAATGACGGCAATTACCGGGTCTATTGAATGCACAAGGTAATCGGAAGTGGCTTCTCCCATGGCAGTGGTCAGAAGTTTAACCACCCAAAAAAGAAAAATAACTTCCGGTACTTTTCTTTCCCCGAGTTTTGTTAAATAAGCTGACAGAGGTTTTAACATTTTTTAATAAATATGGTTGTTTCGGTGAAGCCGGCCAAATTCCATTTTGGCCGGTATGGTATAAGCAAAATTATGGAAGGTACCTTTTAAAAAATGAAAAGACATAGGGAAAAATAAAATACGCGCCATATGTTGCTATAAAAGCTATGATAGTACTTCCGAGTATATCTTGGGCATGATGAACCCTAGCAAGAACTCTTGTGGTTCCTATACAAAGAGCAATTATCGCCAGCAGCAAACCAAGTTTTCGATGGTAAATGAAAACTATTGCTGCGATTGTCATTGTTAAGAGAGTGTGGTCCGAAGGGAAACCGTTATCAGCGGCGTGGGCGATCAGCGGTTTTATGTGTTCCAGTACAAAGGGGCGGGGATCATAAATAAAGTGACTTAGAATTTTGGCCGTTATTAGTGAAAAAGGGAAGGAAACAAGAGAGATCAGAAAAAAGTGGAAAAAGGTTTCTCTTTGTTTTAGCCATAAATTTAAAGCGAATAGAAGGAAAACGATAATGCTGACAAGGAATCCGTATTGTGCAGTGAAAACGATCAAAAAATTCACGAGAGTCATATTGTAACATGTTCTTTATCAGGTTTAATCTTGCCTGTTGTTAAGATTTAAGAGCAAACTCCAAGCCGGTTCTTGTTAAAAGCTTCCCAAGGGGTTGAGTAACCAAAATTCTTTATTTTTCCAAACTTAATACCCCGTACACAAGGATGGGAGATGGAGTTTGCTCCGGCGTAAGCCGGACTCGTCGAAGGCGAGCGAAAAAGAAGATACCATGGACGTAAGTCCGTGGTAGATTTATTTTTGAGATCTCATCTTGCAGGTTAGAAGAAATGTTGGTTTGGCAAACCGGAAATCCGTTTTTTAAAAGACAGTGTTTTCCGAGCGTAGGTTAAAGATTTTTGTTGGCTGTTTTGGTATACTTCAGTTTATGAACAAGATTGTGCCTTTTGACAAAATTGCAAAGTTGAATGGGGAGAAAAAGCTCCTGGCTGGGGCGTTAGTGGTGGTGGATCGAAAGGGAATACCGGTGGGTTTTGTTTTTGGGCGGGACTCGTTTATTTCGTTGCTGTCAAAAATTGATGAGCAGTATGAGGGAAAGGTTGCTGATCCCAAAAAGGCCGTTGATAGTTTTGCCGGGAGGATTATTGACATTATTGAGGAGAAGTTGCCGGTGAAAAAGAGTTTTGTGACAGAACTGCGAGAGTCAATTACAGAGGCGAATAAAGACAGTGGATTCCTTTGGCTGATCTGAAACGAGCCTTAAATGTATAGTGTTCAATTCACACCTCGCGGTAAAAAGGATTTGGAAGATCTCCCAAAGGATTTACAGAGGAGAATTGTAAAGAAGGTGGAGTTTTTTTGCTTTGCAGGTTAACCCGGTGTCTTTTGCCAAACCATTAGTGAACTTGCCTCCTGCCACGCATCGGTTTCGGGTGGGTGATTATCGGGTCTTTTTATGTTTTTGGAAAAACTTTGTACGTGGATAGGGTGCGCCACCGAAGGGAGGTTTATCAATAATGCTGCAAGTAGGAATAGTGGGGCTGCCAAATGTGGGGAAAAGCACGCTGTTTAATGCCTTATTGAGAAGGCAACAGGCGTTGGTGGCGAACTATCCGTTCGCCACGATTGAACCCAATGTCGGGGTGATTCCGGTGCCGGATGAGAGGCTGGATAAACTGGCGGACACGATTGCACAGACACAGGATACAGGTAGTGAGATCCAAGTAAGGAAACAGGAAAATGGAAATAAGGAAGTGAGCGGGATAAGGCCGCCGATTGTGCCGGCAACGATCCGGTTTGTGGATATTGCCGGGTTGGTTAAAGGAGCGGCACAAGGAGCCGGGCTTGGAAATAAATTTTTATCACATATCCGGGAGGTGGATTTGATCTGCGAAGTGGTCCGGGCTTTTCCAGACGGGGAGATTGTTCGAGAGGGGAGCACGGAGCCGGAAAGCGATATTGAGGTCATAAAGACAGAACTTATATTGGCTGATCTGCAAAGTCTAAACAAGATTCAGGATTCAGGGTCCAAGATTCAAGTTAAGAATCAGGAAGCAAGAATGACAGC
>CAZRUW010000101.1:0-1905 GCA_964603445.1 uncultured Gammaproteobacteria bacterium
GGCAAAGCCCGTGGTATCTTACGAAACGGCTTCGCCGAGTCTTCTTTTCGAGCTTGCTCATCCACAAGTAAAACTTGTGGTATTCGCAAGTTCAAAAATAAATCTTTGCCATCTGGGGCTTAAACCGGACCAGCCACAGCAGCACCCGTGCCGCCGCCGCCAAATCCAACAATACCAGAGCCATTTGCAACATTTGCAAGACCACCTCTTGCAAATACCGTCTTAACAACCTCAATTGAGTTGTCACTGGACGCGTCATCCACCACAATCACCTCATAATCCAGTTTAGACTTTCCCAACAGGTCCAATAGCTTTGGAAGATTCTCAACCAGCCTTGCCCCACTGTTAAAATTTGGGACGACCACTGATATCATAAAAGGGATAAATTATTTCCGTCAGAGCAGTAATGCTTCCAAATAAATCTTGGCCATCTCCGGCTTCAACCTGACCAGCCAGAAAAACACCCGAAGCGCTGCCGCCAGATCTAAAAGCCCTCCTAAAATTATCTGTTGCCAGCCGGCAAAATGCTTGCCGTAAATATACCTTAGTCCCTTAAATTCACCCAGCACCGCGTTTCTGGGCAAGCCCCCTGAACTGCGTCGTTCCAGATGAACAATCTTGGTAATTGGCGTGTAGCCCACCTTCCACCCGGCCGCCTTAAACCGCAGGCACCACTCCAATTCTTCACCATAGAGAAACATCTTCTCGTCCAGGAGCCCCACCTTATCCATTGCCTTTCTCCTGACCATAAAAAAAGCCCCGGTCACCCAATCCGGAAAAAACTCTCCGGCATAAACTCCGTCGTTCCGGCCGTGTCCGGAATCTCTCCCTGTTCCTAAGAGATTCTGGACTCGCTGTGCTCCCCAGAATGACGAAACATGAGGATGGTAAGACCTCACTAATTTGGTGATAACCGGCAGGTCGTCCAAAAAAAACGCCCAGAAAAAGATTCGGGGAAGTGTTGGAAAGTAACCACCGGTAGGAGAAATTTTATACTCAAAATCTAGAAGTTGGCAAGAGGAAACAGCCACATCATCATGCTCATCCATCCATTTTTTCATCACCAAAAGCGTGTTCTCCAAAAACAACGTGTCGGGATTAAGAATCAAAATATATTCCCCTTTTGCTTGCCTAATCCCCAAATTATTCCCCCGCGCGTACCCCAAATTTTCCTTGGAAAAAATAATTTTCAAGTCCAATTTTCTGCCTTCTTGCGTCCTGAATCCTGCATCCTGCATCTCGCGCAGAAGTTCCCTCGACCCGTCCGTCGAAGCATTGTCCACAATTATTAGTTCGTAATCCACTCCCTCAGAAAACTTCACAATGGAGTCAACACAAGCCCGAAGGAGATCTTTGACATTGTATGACAAAACAATTACCGAAACACTCATTAATTCAATCATACCAGAACCTCATCTCCCCACCAAACACCCCATAACTCGTGAGTAAGGCGACGCCTTGCTCACCGCAAAAACTTCTCAATATTCTCCAACTGACCTTCATAGGAGGAAGAGCAGTGAATTTGGCCCAGGTGATCATGGAGATAATAAAGGCAGTCCGTTTGCGCCGGATGAAGAACCGCATCCCAAGCCGCGGTCCCGGCGCCGGAAATCGGGGTTGGCGGCAAACCTGTTGAAAGATAGGTGTTATAAGGAGAAACCACCTCCGTGTAGTCCGAAACTGTCACGGGCGGCCACCAGTTATCCCCCACTTTACCCTTGGCATACTGAATCGTCGCGTCAATTTTAAGCCCCATTCCTTTTTCCAGACGGTTCCAGATTATCCCGGCAATAAGGGGCATGTCGTCCCCGCCCGATTCACGCTGGACCAGCGAGGCAATCTTGAGAGCGGTGTCATTTTTAATGTTCGCCGCCAAAAACTTTTCGGCATAAGGGGCAAATTTCT
>CAZRUW010000102.1:0-3258 GCA_964603445.1 uncultured Gammaproteobacteria bacterium
CCACTGGCTTTGCCAGTGGGTGAAGCAAGCTCGAAAAGAATACTTTGCGAAGCCACGTCTGACGTGACGAAGCCGTCCGCCAATGGCGGACCACGGCTTCTGGCCGTGGAGTTTATTTTTCCAAACTTAATACCCCGGACGTAAGTTTGGAGATGAAGTTTGCTCCCGCCGTCAGGCGGGACCCCGCCGTGGGCGGGGCGAAAAAGAAGATACCAGGGACGTAAGTCCGTGGTAGGTTCATAGGTAGATTCATATTCCGGGAACCCAAGTGCTGTATAGCACATTGCAATATCCGGTCGGATAGGGTAATGTGCAGGTATGAGAAAACTTTTGAGGCCAAAGGACGTGTTGCTTTTAGGCTTGGCCGGGGTGCTCGATGTTTTTGAGGAAGTTAAACACCCTTTGGGTGTTTCGGCCAATGGGGCAAAGGCGATTTACGGTTGGGTGCCGGCAAGGTACAGGCAGAAGAACTTCTACCGCCTGATGAAAAGGCAGCTGGAAACAGGGAACATTGAGAGAGTTGTTAAAAACGGCGAGGCATATTTGCGTTTGACTTCCAAGGCGGGGGAGGAGCTGGCCCGTGATTTCCCTCTGGTAAAAATTGCTTCCTCAAAGTGGGACGGGAAGTGGCGGGCGGTTATTTTTGACATCAAGGAAGTGTCCCATTCCACAAGGACGGTGTTGCGAAACAAATTGCGGGAGCTGGGCTTCGGGATGCTTCAGGAGTCAGTGTGGATTACACCCCACGATTTTGGACGTGATATGGCGGAATATTTGGAATCAGTCAGATTAAGCGATGAGGTTTTTGTCCTGGAAGTTTCGGGTATAGTTGCAGGCAACGCCCGAACATTAATTAATAAAATTTGGGACCTGGAGAAAATCAATGAGGGTTACCGGGAAGTGGTAGAGAAGCCATCGAAACAGAAGTTTTTGGAGACTCTTTTGATTGATCCCTTGCTTCCGAAAGAATTATTACCAAATGGTTGGATGGGGGAGAAAGCCCGTAAAGCAGTGGGTTTGCTTGGACATTAGTCTATCCGACCGGATAGGGTAATGTACGGTGGCGTAAAGTTCAGTTGGGGTTGGAGTCATTGGCGGATTTAATCTATAATCAGTTACGCTGATTGCGGCGAGGCGACTGCGCCGCTGGTGAGGTTAGGATGGGCCGGTGGCGCAATGGTAGCGCGCCTCGATGGCATCGAGGAGGTTGAGAGTTCGAGCCTCTTCCGGTCCACTAAACGAAAGAAGAAAGAAAAGAGAAGAGAGAAGAAAGACACGGGAAGTTTGGATTAACTGGGGATTAATTGATTGGATACTGGTAAACTAGTGTCCGGTGTCCAGAAGATTATGGCTTTGAAAGTTCTTTTTGTTTCAGCAGAAGTAGCCCCGTTTTCTTCGGTCGGGGGCCTGGCCCAGGTGTCCTTTTTTTTGCCGCGGGCACTGCTTAAGAGAGGGGTGGACGTTCGCATTTTTACGCCAAAGTACGGGCAGATTGACGCCGGGAGATTCCCGACGAAGATGGAAATAGAGAGGCTTACGGTTCCAACCGGAGAGATGGAAGGAACAGGCAACCCAACCGAGCTGGTATGTAATGTCCTCTCTTTTGCTACCCAAAAAAAGTCCGAGCCGACGGTCTATCTTTTGGAGAATATGGAATACTTTGAGAAGCGGGCCAATGTTTATGGTTATTCGGATGATCATGTCCGTTTCGGGCTGCTTTCGCGGGGAGCGCTGGAGTTTATCAGAGCTTCGAGCTTTAAACCGGATTTGATTCATGTTAATGACTGGCACACCGGTTATCTGGCCAATTTTTTGCGGGAGGACTATAAAGATGATCCGGAACTCCGGCGCATCGCCCTTTTGCTGTCGATGCACAATCTGCACCAGGGGAATTTTGACTTCGCCCACGCCTCAGAGATGGATTTTGATGACGGCAAAGGGCGCCTGGCCGGGTTTTATTCGGAGCGTTTTTTCAAACAAAACGGCTTAAAGCGGGGGGTAATTTATTCCGATTTGGTGAACACGGTTTCGGAAACTTACGCCAAGGAAATTATGGATGAAGAGTACGGGGCCGGATTACACAACCTGTTCCGGGAATTGCGGGGCAAAACCGTCGGGGTCCTGAACGGTTTGGACTATCGGGAGTTTGATCCCGCCACGGATAAACTTATCAAAAGGAATTTCAGCAGCGGCAATTTGGGCCCCCGCGTCGAGAACAAACTGGATTTGCAAAAAGAATTCCGCTTGACGGCCGACACGGGCCGGCCGCTCATGGCTTTTTGGGGCCGGCTGGATTTTCAAAAGGGGATAAACCTCATCCAGGAGACGATCGGTTTTATTTTGGATGAATTCGATGCCCAGTTTATTTTGGTCGGGCCGGCCGACCCGGGCCTGAAAGACTTTTTTATGAAGCTGGAGAAGGATTACAAGGGACGGGTGGGGACGCATTTAATGTTTGATCCCATCCTGCCCAGAAAGTTGGCTGCCGGGGCGGATATGCTCCTGCACCCGTCGCGGTATGAGCCCGGGGGGATTGTGGCTATTGAAGCGATGCGCTATGGGTGCGTGCCGGTGGTGCGGGCCACCGGGGGACTGGCGGATTCCGTTTCCAATTATGACCCGGTCGGAAACAGCGGCACCGGTTTTACTTTTAAGGATTTTACGAAAGAGAGTTTTTTGGTGGCGGTGGTGCGGGCCTTGGAAACCTATAAAAGCCGCGACGCCTGGAGAAGGCTGGTGAAACGGACGATGGAACAGGATTTTTCCTGGGACAAGGTGGCGGAAAAATACCTTGATCTCTACCGACGGGCGCTGGATTTTCGCAAGCAGGCGCTGTTACTTAACCCGCCGGTGGCGTTTAGACAACAGGTATCGTAGGGATGTAATTTTAATTTGGGTCCTGTCAGCTTGCCACCTTAAATATGCTCGCAATAATTGCCCTTCGTGTAAATGCTCGCATTTTAAGGAATTCGACTCGCTGCCACCCTTTTTAAAATATAAGCGGAGATGTATTGGGCCAATTTTTTGCATATTTACCAGCCGGCAAACGAACAGAAGGAGATTTTTGACCGGGTAGTTTCGGAGAGTTACCGGCCGCTGGTGTCTTCCCTTCTGGAACATCCTGAGGCGAAAATAACTCTGAATATTAACGCGGTTTTGACGGAGAGATTGGCTGGAGAAGGCTATAAAGACATAATTTCCGGCCTGAAACCGGCAGCCGGGCGGGGACAGATCGAGTTTACCGGTTCGGCCAAGTAC
>CAZRUW010000103.1:0-2370 GCA_964603445.1 uncultured Gammaproteobacteria bacterium
CCGCCGGAAGGCGGGTTTTTAGTGGTTGGAGGTGAGGTTATGGCAGGCAAAATTAAAAGAATCGTGATTGCTCGTGCTGGAAATGAAGGAAGAGCCGGCCGGACAGAAATTGTCACGGAAATCGTCGTCTCAAAATGTGATGCCAGAGTTGAAAAACGAGTTGAGGGAGAGTTTCATGTTGATCACTCACAGGAATACAGATCTGGTGAAGGGGCAAATCGGGGTATAAGCTAGGAGGTGACAAGGTGCAAGACCAATTAAAGAATAAATTTGTGGCAGTTCTGAACGAAAAAATTCCGGTTGGGGTCTTGATGAACGCGCTGGCGCATATGGCCGCCGGGCTTTCGGCTGGCTATCCGGACATTGCGACCATGCGGTTTGATGATTACGTTGACAAAGACGGCAATCATCACAAAAGCATATCCGACCACCCGTTTATCATTTTGCAGGCCGAAAACTCCAACCAGATAAGAAATTTAAGAAAAGATCTAATTTTCGCCGGGGTTTGCTTTACTGATTTCACCAGCACAATGACTGTTGGGACTTACGCGGAGCAAAAAGAAAGGACGAAGCAAACGGCCGAGGCAAATTTGGAGTATTATGGAATTTGTATGTTCGGGGACAAGGAAACTTTGAATGAATTAACCAGAAGGTTTAGTTTATGGAGGTAAAAATTATGGCAGCGTGGAGAGTAGACGCAAATAATGATTGGTCAAAAGCGAGTGTTTACGTTCAGTATACTTGTGCCAAGCATGGTTGTAGGTTTGCTGTCACGGGGAAGATTGAGGGCGCTGATGGAGAATATCCCTATTGCGGCAAGCTGGATCAAGTTGGTGTGATTCTGGCGTTTGAGGAGGGCGGATGCCGTCAAGCGGAGGTCGGAGGGAGAGAAGGGACCATGACTAAAGTGGGTTTTGTATCCAAGGGTTAAAGATGCTAAGACTTTTTTGGTAGATCACCAAAAAATCCGTAACTGTTCACAGTTCTAACACGCCAGGCATGGACTACTAAAAAACTCTGGTGTATTCCGTGCTCAAAACCGCAATTTTATGTCAGAAGTGTGAACTGTTGCAAAAATCCCCTTGCGGGGACTTGGTAAGTCAAACAAATTTGCTTAATGACCGGCCTGATAACCTTGACATATAGTACTTTATTTTTGAACTTGCGAATACCACAAGTTCTACTTGTAGATGAGCAAGCTCGAAAAGAATACTTGGCGAAGCCACGCCAGACGTGGCGAAGCCGTATCGAAAGATACCACGGCTTCTAGCCGTGAAGTTTCATTTTGCGGATTTTGTCAAGGGGCGGTTGACAAAATTGGGCATGGATTTGCCGGGGATTGAACCCGGTAGACCTGGGTTATCAAGCCGGTCTGGCAAACCTGCCGAGCCCATGCTAATAGTTAGTATACAATAGAGGTATGGATAGATACGATTTGGACCGGGTTGACAAAAAGCTGGGGAATAATTTTTGGTCTCCGGTTGATGTGGCTGCTGTCAACGATTGGGTTTTGCGGGCGGCGGCAATTTGCTTTTGGAGCCAAAGCGGGTGAAGACAAAAGGAGATTAGTATGGCCGGTTCATTTGAAAAACAGAAGAAATATTTGGAAGACCACAAGGTTCCTTTTAAAGAGCTGGCGCACGCGGCCGGGCATTCGGCCCAAGATTACCACGCGGCGGTGCGGTGCAAATGGGAGGAGCAGGGCAAATGTCTTCTGATAAAAGCCAAAAAGGATGGGGTTAAGATCTTCTTTGTTTTTGTCATTCCAGCTAATAAACAAGCAGACGTTGAGGTTTTGGCGGAATTTCTGGGGGCGAAAGAGGTCAAAATGGCCACGCGTGAAGAGTTGCAGCAACAAACTGGTTGTGATTATGGCGAGCTGTCACCTCTGGCCGGATCGTTTGGATTGAAGCTCATTATAGGTAGTAGTTTTTTGCAACAAGAAAACGTTTACATGAACGCGGGTGATGCTACAAAGTCGTTTGTGGTTGGAGTAACAGATTTGGTGAAGTTGGAGAAGCCAATTATTTTTGAGCAAAAGGTTGAAAGTGGGACAAAAGGGGCAGTCAAAAGTGAAAAAGTTTCAGTTGCAGTTTCAAAATCAGGGTATAACCCAGCGGAAATTGAGCCCAAGTGGCAGGAAGTTTGGGAGAAAGAGAGGTTTAATCAAGCGGAAGATTTTAGTGACAAGCCAAAGTACTATGCCCTGGTGGAATTTCCGTACCCTTCAGGGGCAGGATTGCACGTGGGCCATGCCCGGGCCTGGTCGGCGATGGACGCGTATGTTCGAAAGAAGCGCATGGAAGGCTTCAATGTCCTTTTCCCGATGGGTTGGGACGCGTTTGGCCTGCCGGCGGAAAACTATGCCAT
>CAZRUW010000104.1:0-19261 GCA_964603445.1 uncultured Gammaproteobacteria bacterium
GGAGTTTTCAAAAGGAAGTTTAATGAACCTCACGAAAACCCCGGCAAGCTTTCTGCTAATATTTTGCCAGAAGAAGCTTGTAATCCTTCGCTTTCAACCCGCTGGCTAAGAGCCAGGGGTTTTCAGCGAGGTGATTATAAAAATGCTATGATTAAATATCCATGTCCACCAAGAAAAATCCCTTTTACATCGGCCTTCTGAGTTTCTTCGGCGGCATCAGTCAGGACATCATCATCCCCATCCTTCCTCTCTACCTGGCCAATATTCTCCATCTGGACAAAGCTTTCATTGGCGCCACCGAGGGCCTGGTTACAGCAAGCGCCGGTATCTTTAAAATAGTTTCCGGTTTCCTCACCGACCGCTTGGGACAGCGTAAACCCATTGTTTTTGCCGGCTACTTTCTCTCCCTCATCGGCCGCCCTCTCCTGGCTCTGGCTTCCTCGGGAACTTTTGTTCTCTTCCTTCGTTTCCTTGATGGTGTCGGCAAAGGAATCAAGGATTCTCCTAAAGACGCCTTGATTGCCGACTCCACCCAAGAAAAAACCCGGGGTAAGAGTTTTGGCATTGTCCGGGCTCTGGACACCTTCGGCTCCGTCGTCGGCCCGCTCCTTCTTTTTGCCGCTCTCTACTTTCTCCAAAACAACTCCCTCAAATACCATTATGTCTTCTTCCTCTCGGTTATTCCCCTCTTCTTCACCCTGGCCATCCTCACCTTTCTCGTCCGGGAAAAAGCCCCAGAAAACCCTTCCCCCAAACAAACCGGTCTGACCCCCAAACTTCCCAAAAAATTCTACCTATTCCTTCTGATTATTCTGGTTTTTTCCCTCGGAAATTCTTCCGACACCTTCCTGATCCTCCGCGCCCAAAATGTCGGTGTCAGCCTCCTGGCTATCCCTTTAGTCTATGCCCTTTTCAATTTTTTCTACGCCTCCACTTCCATTCCCCTGGGTTCTCTCTCAGATAAAATCGGCTGGGAAAAAGTTATCCTTATTGGCTGGGGTGCGTATGCTTTGGCATATTTGGGCTTTGCTCTGGCCAACGGCCCCATCCTTATCTGGCTGCTCTTTGCTTTCTACGGTCTCTATTACGCCACCACCGAGGGGGTGGCCAAAGCTTTCGTGGCCGATATGGTAGCAAAAGAATACCGTGGCCGGGCCTATGGGATTTACAACACCGCTATTGGCCTGGTAACACTTCCTGCCAGCATTTTCGCCGGCTTTCTCTGGGACAAAGTCAGTCCCGCCAGCCCGTTTTATTTTGGAAGTGCTGTTTCCGCCTTAGCAGCTGTTTTGCTGGTTATTTCTCTCCGGAGTCGTTTTGGAAGCCAAAAAAATCAAAATTTGGGCGGGTATCAATGACATCCTCCCCGGCCCAAGTGCCGGGGTTTCCTAGACCAGTTTTAGCTGGTCGTACTTAACCTCCACTTTTCCTTGATTTCGAACGTAAGCCTTAACTGCACTTTCAAAACTGCCGTGTCCTACTGTGGCTAAATAGTAGCCTACACCCCAAAGGCCTGCTCCCATCTTTCCCTGTCTGATTTGGGGAAATTCCGAGAGCAAGACTCTAGCTGACCAGCTTTTGAATATTTCGACAACCTTGGCAGGAAGAATATTGGGGTAGGCTTTGACAAACAGATGGAGGTGGTCTCCGTCTGTTCCCAATTCTTCCACTGGCATTTCATAGTTTCTCCCAATTTCAAAGATTACCTCAGTCAGTTTTTTCTTTACCTGCTCGTCTTCCAAAACCTCATGGCGATATTTGACAATCCAGACAATGTGATAGCTCATGTTGTACCTTGCATGAGCCGAAACCTCGTACCGTTTTTCTTCTCCCATTTGGCCAAAGTGTACCACTTTGACCTTTGTCAGGGGGACACCCCCTGACTACCCCTGAAAGGTTCCCCGCCCCAAGTGGCGGGGATTAGCTAGTTCACAAGTTCAAAAATAAATCCACTTTCCGCCCCGGTTCTCAACCAAAAAATTTCTGACTGGCGGCGCTTTATACAATCTTATTCTTTCAAAACTTAATACCGCTGGCGAAGCCAGGGGATGGAGTTTTCTCGCGAAGCGAGTCTGATGCGAAGCATCAGTAAAGAAGACAAACCACGGACGAAGCGTAGCGGAGTCCGTGGAGTCTCATTTTTGGTTTACTGATGAATGAGAAGGTTTTATCTTTTAACGTCAGCCAGCTTATAAGGACTCTTTAAGTGATTGTCCAAATCCAGTTCCATTGGAAAACCCTGTTCCTTGGTCAACTGCAATGTATTGTTTATTTCTACAATACTCCCCATAAACTCAAGTATACCAAACAAATTATTAAAAAAATTAACCTCTTTTCTCCCTTGACAGGGTTAGACCCTGTCAACTATTCTTTTTGTAATGCCCAGGAAAAACTCAATTAAAACTTACTACGAAAATGGTTTTTATCACATCTATAACCGCGGTGTTGAAAAAAGAGAAATCTTCATGAACAATGACGATTATCGTGTATTCCTCCATATTTTAAAAACTGCCCTAAGTGCACCATCCTATAAACCAGAACAGGGTCAGACCCTGTCAGACAAATCTTCCTTTCGTCAAAGAAGGAAAAATTTCTTCCAAAAAATTGATTTACTAAGCTATTGTTTAATGCCAAATCATTTTCACTTTCTTTTACGACAAAACTCATCAAGGGTAATTAGCGAATTTATTCGTTCACTATGTGCCTCATATGTCATGTATTTCAACAAAAAATACGATCGGGTTGGGGCCTTATTTCAAGGAGTGTTTAAAGCCATAGATGTTGACAATGAAGATTATCTTCTGTGGGTGAGTCGCTACATCCACCGAAATCCATCCGAATTCAGAACATACCCTTACAGCAGCTACGGTGAGTATCTTGGTCTTAGACACACTCCCTGGATAAATACTCAACTTTTATTGGACTATTTCTCCAACTCCCGGCTTAAACAAACTTCTAATTACCAAAAGTTTGTTGATGACGATCTTGACGAACCCTCTGACCTTCCGTTCTTATTGCTTGAAGATAACAATTAAGTTTACGCTTTCCTAATAGTCCCTTGACAGGGTTAGACCCTGTTACCACCCTGTTACCAATAAAAACTACAAAACTGACATAAGATCAGACACTTCTTCTTTAAGAAAATAGTCCGGTTTATTTTCCAGGAGTAACTGGTCCGCTTGCCAAGCCCCGGAAATTGAAGCAATTTTCCAGCTATAATCCCTGGCATTTTTTATATCCGTCACCAAGTCCCCCACGTATAATACTTCACCCGGATCAGTGATCCCCATTTTTTGGGAAATTGCTTCGTTCTTTTTTTCCGCTTTTGTCCCATCATGCACAATGCTCTCCGTTCCGATAACCGCCGTAAAATATTCCCCAATTTGAAACTTTTTCAATTCATTGCCCAAATCCTCCTCGTTCCGACTGCTTAAGAGCCCAAGGACAAAGCCTTTGCCTTTCAAATAGTCTAGAGTTTCACCTGCCCCCGCCCGCAACGGTGGCAAACTTTTTCTTCGCAACTCACGATCAAACTGTTGATACTCTTTTTGGTGAACCTCAAAGCGAAGGATTGCCAGAGCCGACAGGTCTCCGCCCGAAAATTTCCATCGAGAGCCAGCCGGACACATTGGTCCAAAGTCTTATACTCTACCTCAATATCCTCGTCGTCATCCCGCGGCAAAGAAGAAGGTGTCAAATCCCGGCCCACAAAAATGGAAACCGTCTGCCTGATAAAGATGCTCTGTTTGTTACGCAAAAACTCCAAAATTCGCTCTTGTAAACAATTTTCTTTCTCATCTGCCTTTGTTCTTTTTCCACAAATTCCGAAACAACTTTTCCTTTCCTTCCAATCTTTCCCCCTTCATCTTTCGCATTTTTTCTACCATCTGGACTTCCTCTAAAATTCCGTCAATCAAATCATATTTCTTTGCTTGTCTGATTGTTACCCAAGCAAAATCCACGAGCATCTCATCCCTCAATTTAGTCCTCCCTGATTTCCACGGCGCGAAATAGCTCAGCACCACCACCGGAATTTTGTCCGGTCGGACAAATACCAAATCGCACAGATAATGAAACTCTCCCGCTTTTACGTTGGCCTCTTCTTCCACTTCCCGGCCCAACGATTTTTCCACTGCGAAATACCATTGACCCGCAAACGTACTTGCCGGCAAACCTACATAATCCTCCGGGGACAATCCCCCGCCGGGCACCGTCCATTTCCCCGGAAAAGCCTTTTCTTTTTCGCTCCTTTTGAGCAGCAAATACTTTTTCGCCCTTATAAATTATGGCTGTGGAAACAACCCGATGAAGTTCTGATTGCGCAATTACAACCGCCATGAAACTCTACCTTGACACCAGTCGAAATTTAGCATAAAACACATTGCTTAGAAAGGCCCTGACCATAGATAATGGGAGGCAGATGATAGTCTTTTGTGGGCAGAAAATAGACGAATAGAGTTCTCTAGATTCAATCCTCTATTCTCAACCACTATCCTCAATCATCTATCTTCCATCGTCAAATCCTATGTCCGATTTTTCCCAGCTCGCCACCGACGACATAATTACTAAAACCATTTCTGCCTTGAAAGCCAACGGCGTTGAGTCTTCCGTCGTTGAAAACAGCCAAGAGGCCAAACAAAAAGTCCTGGACCTTCTCCCCAAAGGGGCTGAGGTGATAGCCATGTCTTCCGAAACCCTTATCCAAACAGGTATCAGGCAAGAAATTGACGAGCCCGGAAATTACCAATCCGTCCGCAAAAAGCTCATGTCAATGAACCGGGAAACCCAAAACCGGGAAATGAACAAACTCGGTGCGGCGCCGGAATTTGCCGTCGGCAGTGTCCACGCCGTTACTCAAGACGGAAAAATCATAGTAGCCAGTAATACCGGCAGTCAACTTCCCGCCTATGTTTACGGCGCAGAACACGTTATCTGGGTTGTCGGCACCCAAAAAATTGTCGCCAACTTAGATGAGGGTCTAAAACGCATCTACGACTATGTCCTTCCGTTGGAGTCCGTCAGGCTCAACAAAGCTTACAATCTCACCACCGGCAGCTTCGTGAGCAAACTCCTAATCATTAATAAAGAGGTCAAACCAGGACGAATAACCTTAATCTTCGTCAAAGAAAAACTGGGTTTCTAAGAAGGATATTTCCCCAACCGCCACTCGATCTTATCAACTCGCTTCTTCACTTCAACAATATCCCGATCCAAAAGGTCAATTGCCACATGAAGTAACTTTTCGACTTTATTCAGCTTAGACTTAATCGGCTTCTGGCTGTCGATCACAATTTTCTCCACAGCCACTAGGTCCATCTTTGTTAGCATGTCCCCAATTTATCATCAATATAATCTTCCACGCAAGAGCAAAAACTCAAATTCCGTCCTTACGAGGCTTCCTCTTCAAATCTAATTTAAGTTTTCCCAAAAATCTCAGACTGTTCAAGGGAAATCCTTCCAAACCATTAATAGCATCATCAATAGGCATTTTTACCATTCCGCCACCCTCAAAAACAGTCGCTTTTTCCAAACGCCTATACACTAAAAAACACTTGCACCCGGGGGTGAAATACGTTCACACCTCTAAGGGATTGACTTTAACAAATTCACCACCAGCAAATTCAACTCTGACTTATTTCCGTCATTTACGAGGTAAAAATCCGCCATGGCAATCGGCCCTCCCTGGTCGGCATTTTCAATCTGGTCATAATCCCGGGATTTTGCCTCTTGCCGTGTCATCGGCCGGAATTGAGCTTTTCTGTCTCTCTCGGGGTCAAACTTGCGCTTCATTAAACGGCTGTATCGAATCTTTGGAGAAGCCACCACCGCCACGATCACCAATCTGTCCCCAAACTTCTTCTTCAGGACCTTATATTCTTCCCAGCTGTAAAGCCCGTCCACCACCACGCTCCCCGTCGAAAGAAGCTCTTTCAGCTTATCCAGATTAAGAATAGCCATCGCCCCCTTACCAAACCTCCGGCGAAAAGCGTTTCTTATTTCCCTCTCTGTGTCCTCATTCACCTTCCCCCGTTTGATAGCTTCATCCAAAACAATTTGCCCGAAACGAAGATACTGGAAGCCTTTCCCCGTAAAAAATTTTGCCGCCTCCGTCTTGCCCGACCCGGGCATACCCACTAGGGTCACTATCCTAGGCATCGCCCCCCTTTTTAGCATTGATTACCACCGCCATCAAGAAAACAACCAGCATAATAATCTGGCAGGCAATGCACACCGGACAAATTGCCTTAACCACCAATAGTTCCAAAAACGTGATCCGCAGACAAAACAGAAAACCAAAAGCGGTCATCCCCAAAAGCACTTTGGGCCACTTCTTAACCGCCGCCAGGAAAATAACAATATACCCAGACAGTCCCCACAATGCCGTGGGGATTCCCAAAGTGTTGGCCAACACCCCTTTTGTTGAAGCTTCGCAGTTTACCGTGGCGTTAACGTAGCAAATCGACTGGTGCGCCGGAGCCAGGTACTCATACATTAAATATATCGCCAGACCAACACCAATCGCCGCCAGATACTTCGTCCATTTATAAAATTGTGCTGTTCTCATAACTTTCTCCCAGCGTATCGCGTAAAAGGTCAAGGGTCAAGTAGTAAAAAGGTCTACTGGGTCACAATCCTGATCCTTTATTTCACCCATGCTGTTTGCGATCATTCACTAATTTCTGCAAATAATTTATCACTGCCTCCAAATTTTCCTCAGGCGGATTTTCGCCCCGAATAGTCCTCGACCCAACACCAATCGATTCTCTCCAAAAAGGGTAAAAGGAATTTCTCCACCAACGAGTGGCCAAACGGTAGTAAGGCCAAACTTCCGGATTTACCACGTAACCATAACGTGGCAAATCTTGTCTAACTCTTCTATTCGTTGCCTCTTTAATTCCTAACGAAAAATCAACCACTGCGTCGACTTGTACAGCAAATTCAAAAGCCAGACGTGTTACAAACAAAAAGTCCCTCATCTCCGGAATTGAAAACGGTCGATTGTAAAAATTTAACACAGCTGCAGCCCAACAAAATACATCATGAGGACCCCGCTCGAATATTTGCAAAGCAACCGAATCTTTTCCAATACTAGATAAATCTAAACTTTGTGTTGCATAGTGATTAAATGACTGAAGATTCACAAGTGCGGACATGTGAGCTACATCCATAAATCTAACTCCTCTACTTTTCTTAAATTCCTCAAAATCCAACAGCCCCTTCGGATCAGTAAATTCCGGTACAATTGAGATTCGACATCCGATTCTTTCCTGAACTTCAGGCTTTCCAAGTTCTTTTAAAATTGTAGTTTTTCCCGCCTGGGATTCTCCTTTAAAAGAAATAATTTCAAACGGACGGTTATATCTTTCAGGACGAGGAAGCTGATCTATTTGTCGAAGACGCCCGGTAGTTCTATGAGCTTTTAAAAGTCCACGTGTTAATTTTTGGAAAAGTCGAAAATCCCCCCCCATCAAAAGAATCGAAATCCCTTCTCATCATATTACTTGGGGCAGAATTAATTTGATTTAAACAGAAGATTATTGTGTCACAATCCTGATCCTCGCCTGGTCCAGAAAGCCGGTAGAAATAGTGGAATACATCTGAACCCGATAGGTCTTTTGGCCTGAAGAAAGAGTAATCGGCGCCGACAAAAAAGTGCTGCTATTCGCCGTTGTCGTTAAATCACTGCCCCAAAAAATCGCCGGTGTCGTCGTGTCAAAAAGCCTTGCATGCACCTCCCCCGCCTGGGTATGCAAAAAGGCTTCAAAATAGGCGTTTTTAATTGAACCGTAATTGCCCGCGTCAAAAGAAGCCTGTGCTGAAAGAACATCCGTCCAGGTCGTCCCGGTGGTGGAAATGCTTCCCGAACCCAACGGCACAAAAAACTCCCCTTTAGTTGAGGATGTCACGGTTGTCGGCGTAAAAGTCGGAGCCACCAAATCCCTTGTCGATAACCGTCCGGAAATTGTGGAGAGGGTTATCAAATCCACACAACTCGCCGGACAAGCCATATTACCTACCAGATTTAATTGAGAGAGATCTGTCTGCCCGGTCTGTGAAGTCGGCGGCGTCTGGCCCGTACTGGTATAAAGCCTGCCGCCCAAAATCCGGAAACTGTCTGAAAGTTGCGTCAGCCTTGTCTGGAAGTCCAAAAGCGAGTTCCTCTGGGAAACCAGGAAAAAGTCCAAAAGAAGAACATTGGCCACAAAAACCAACGCTATAAAGCCAATAGCCACTTTGAAATATTTTACTGGCAGCTCGGGCAGATCAGGCATTTGCTAGACCAAAAAATACTACCATGAATTACTACCAGTCACTGTTAGTTACCTAGTCACTTATCCGTAACTTTTAGATTTTCCGAACTCTTGGCCCTTCACTTGCATCCTCTATTGTATACCCTTCCGCTTCCATTTTTTTGCGGACTTCATCAGCTTCGGTAAATCTTTTCTTTTTACGTAATTCCTCCCGTTCTTCCAAAAGAATCTTGACAGAATCCGGAATCTTCGTCACCGAATTTTCTTGATGACCAAGATTTAAGCCTAAAATCCTGTCGAATTTCAGAAGATCCTGAGCATTTTCAGTTTTCCAAACCACTGCTAAAGCTTGTGGTAAATTTAAATCGCTATTAATTGCCTCTGAAAATTCCCTTTCAAGTTCAGGGCTTCTTGGCGCCATTTGCAAGAGGTGGTCTTGCAAACGCTGTCTCAACTTGCCAAGAGAACGTTGGGCATTTTCCAAAGCCTCCCAAGAGAAATTCAAAACAGTCCGGTAATGGGCCGTAAAATAAAGATAGCGGAGAGCCAGCGGATCAAATCCTTTTTCCATCACCTCGGATAATGTAAACGCGTTGCCCAAACTTTTCCCCATCCGTCCCCCGTCAACCGTTAAAAATTCCCCATGGAGCCAATATCTCACAAATGGCTTACCGGTAGCTCCTTCGCTTTGGGCAATTTCGTTTGAATGGTGGATCGCGATATGGTCAACTCCTCCGGTGTGCACATCAAAACTTTCACCTAAATATTTCATGCTCATGGCCGAGCACTCCAAATGCCAGCCCGGAAATCCCCGCCCCCACGGACTGTCCCATTCCATTTGCCGTTTATCTTCCGGTTTCGAGAATTTCCAAAGCGCAAAATCCGTCGGGTGATGTTTAGTGGTGTCTTCCACTAATTCTTCCCTGCTTGCAGTCCTCTTATCGACCAGTTTTTGCCCGCCCAATTTGCCGTATTCCGGAAATCTCCCGACATCAAAATAAACTCCGGTTTCAGTCTTATACGCCAAGCCTTTGTCTTCCAATCTTTTAATGAGTTCGATTTGTTCCGGAATGTGGTCTGTCGCCCGGACCAGGTGTTGCGGCACTTCAATGTTCAGTTTCTGTAAACTTTGTTTGAAATCCGTTATGTAAAAATCGGCAATGTCCCAGGCTGTTTTTCCCTCACGCCGGGCCGCTTTTTCCATTCGGTCTTCTCCCAAATCAGCATTGCCTACGTTGTCTCCGGTCAAATGGCCGACATCGGTCAGATTCATAACTTGCTCAACCTCAAACCCGTTATACTCGAGAGCTCTCCGCAAAATGTCATAAAAAACAAAAGTCCGCCAGTTGCCAATGTGTGGATAGTAATAAACCGTCGGACCGCAGGTATACATTCCCACGTGCATTGGCTTGCCTGAAGCGGCGCGAAGGGGAACAAACTCCTCAACTTTCCGTGTAAGAGTGTTGTACAAGTTCATAATCTAAAGGCTTTTGAATACCTTGGCCAAGCTCTCCCCTAAAACATGGATTTTAAATTCTAAAAAATAACCATAAGGTGTCACGTGAGTGGAAACACCGTGTTCGTTTAGAGAATTTCCCAGACTTTCAATTAATTTCTGCGCGAACTCCGGGGTTGACTTGCTTTCAGATAAATGAGCAAAAGAATGTAAAACCACACTTTTTGTATTTGTCTTGTTCAGTAACCATTTAATATTATCGACAGCTTTCCCCCTTAGCTTATCTTCTCTCCCTTCATCCTCTTTTTCCACCTGCATAAATACTACCAGCCCTTCGCCTGTCGTTTCTTCTCTCTCCTGAATAACAACATTCTCTAACGTTTTACTATATGTCTTGTACCAAAATTCACTTACACGGAACATTAACAATTTCATAAATCATCCTCAGTATAACTCAAACTTCTTGGCAAAGTTAACCGCGTGTTTCCGCTCGAGCAAATCCTTTGCAAAACTTTCAATCATCAGTCTGGCTTTCCCCGCATTTCCAACGATTCGAAACTGATTATTTTTATAATCTATCTCCAATACAACTTCACCCCCGGCATCGCTGCCGACCAAATAGGTTGCTTTATCAAAATAGAACTTGGTAATTTTGATCATAAACCATCAAAAATCCCGCTCTCGCGGGTAAGTGTTTTGTGAATGCACGCCACCTCCCGCCTATTTTGGGAGGCCACAACAAACAACCAAACTCACGAACTTCTGTCTCACTTCTCTAGGTGTACCACTGTTTTCCAAACATTTCAAGCCCTAAATTAATTACTATATTCGTACCAAAACCAAGCGATCGCAAAAAATAGGTCAACGCGCGGGCACCAACAACACCAGGTCAAAACCGCACCGATTTAGTCTTCTTTTCCTTCACCCCGTTCAAAAGCCGACGAGTCTCACCTTCCGGCCAAGGGTAAAGCATCAAGTCAGAATTTCGGATCTGCTCAATCTTTTCGTTTTCTCTGTGAATCCAAACAACATCAATCCCCGACCGCAACCCGCTCTCATAAACCAGCTGCTTGCAAATGTGACAACCTGGTCCGGTCATAGCCACAACATCCTTCTCACCATGCAAAGCAGCGTGGGCCAAAGCAACGGCCTCAGCGTGCATTGTTAAAACGTGTGTGTCAGAAACATACGAAACCCCGGCATAAACATTGCCTTTACCGGTCAAAAGGGCAGCCGAATAACCAACACCACTTTTGGGAAAAGTGTTAATCATTGCTTCTTTTGCTTCTTTCAGAAGCCTCCTCCCTTCGGCATCTGTCAATTTATAGTAAACCTGTCCCCTGCTTTTAATTGCCGTCATATAAACTTCTCCGGGCCCAAAGCCTCGGAATTTTCAAAAGGAAGTTTAATGAACCTCACGAAAACCCCGGCAAGCTTTCTGCTAATATTTTGCCAGGAAGCTTGTAATACTTCGCTTTCAACCCGCTGGCTAAGAGCCAGGGGTTTTCAGCGAGGTGATTATAAACGGATTATAAACTTTAATTCCTTTTATCTTTTCAAAATCCCGGTCATCAGTAATAATTGCCTTCACACCATTAGCTATCATTGTAGCCACAAGGAAAAAATCTACCGGGTGCAGAGGACTCCCGGAGAAACCCTCTGAATACTTATCGACAGCCTCTCTGTTTGGATAGATTACCAGAAAGTTCGGATCGTTGGTAAGAGATTCCACACTTTTCGCCACTTCCGACGCCGGCATTTTATAACCTTTTGTCAAAACAGCGGAGTATTCAAGAACATTCTGTGAAGAAATGAAAACTTGCACCTGCTGCGAATAGATCCTGTCAAAGAGATCCTTGGCCACATCATGATTAATATGGTCCTTATTTACCAGCGCGACCAGAACCATGGAGTCCACGAGCCATGTCCCGCTTGATAAGCTCATCATAAATTTCCTCTCTGGTAAATTTATTTGTTCCAAGCCTATACTTCCCGGAGAAACTTAAGAAATTTCTCCCAACCTCTGCTCTTTTATAAGTACCCATTAGTTTCTGTTTTACAATCCCGGAAAAAGACGTGCTTTGCCGAAAGGCTTGCAAACGCAATCTTTCATACAAGTCACTCGGCAAAGTAATAGTAGTCCGAATTAAATTACTCATACCTGCATATAATCATACTTTCATACTTTTGTCAACCTCCGATCAATCCCTTAAACTCCCCAGTGGATTTGGCAGCTTTAAGAGTTTTTGCCACTGCGTCTTCCTTCGGCTTCTCCGGCTCCTCCTTCACTTCGGGCCCCGGCCCGTCTTTCTGACCAGTGACGGATGACGGCTGACCAGTGACCTTGAGTCTCTGTTTCTCCAGCTCCTCCCTGACTTTCTTAATCCTCGCTTGCGCCAACTGCGCCACTTGTTGATTCAGCTGAGTGAGCATTTTCTTGGAGGGAACTGGCCTCCCCGTGACCGGATCAATTTTCTTGCCCTGAGCAGAGTCGGAGCGCTTCCCACTTCCTGTTTCTATCTCCTTTTCCTGAATCCCACTACTTGTATCTTGTGTCTCGTTTCCCTGTGTTTGTTGTGTATTATCAAACACCTGCTGTTTCACCGCCTGCGCGGCCCCGCCCACCACGTTTTTGACGGCCTTCCCGCCTTGTTCTACTAAGGTCTCTCCAATCTCATCCCCAAAACTGGAAAAATTATTACTCGCCATTTTTAATTGCTTTATTCGTAGTTCCTTCTTCCCTCCATCGCCCGTGCCAATGTCGTCTCATCAGCATACTGCATATCCCCGCCCATCGGCAAACCAATACCAAGTCTGGTAATCTTAGTGTCCTTTCTTATTTCTTCTATCTTCTTTCTTAAATACATGGCGGTCGCTTCCCCTTCCATCGTCGGATTTAAAGCCAATATAATCTCGAGCGGAGTCGAGAGATCCCGTATCCTTTTTATTAAATCCTCAATATACAGTTCCTCCGGCCCAATATTGTTAAGGGGATTAATAAGCCCGTGCAAAACGTGATAGAGCCCGCTGTATTTCCCCGACTTTTCCAGACTGAAGACATCAAGAGGACTCTCGACAACACAAATAGTATTTCTGTCCCGCTGGTCACTGGCACAAATTTCACAAACCTCTTCATCTGTGACATCTTTGCAGACCCGGCAAAGTTTTATCCCCTCTTTAAGATTCAAAACAGCCTCTCCAAACTTGGTAATCTCCACCTGAGGCACGTGCAGCAAATAGAAAGCCAGCCTTTCCGCTGTCTTTGGCCCGACACCAGGCAGCCTCTCAAAAGCCTCTATTAAATCCCTTATTTGACGAGGAAAAGTCATAAATGAACCTACCACGGACTTACGTCCGTGGTATCTTCTTTTTCGCCCCGCCAACGGCGGGGTCCGGCTTTCGCCGGAACAAACTCCATCTCCCATCCTTACGTCCGGGGTATTAAGTTTGGAAAAATAAAAAAGACGATAGATGATAGAGGACAGAAAATAGGTCTAGAAGATTGAAGATAGAAAAATAGAGCTCTCTATCCTCCACCTTCTATCTTCAACCACTATCCTCTATCTTCCAACATCTACCGTCAAAAAACTACTGTGGCTGTCCTCCCCCCATCATTCCTCCCATTCCTCCCATTCCTCCCGACAACTGCTGCAACTTTCCGGCCGCCACCATCTGTGACTTATAAAGCACTTCTCCCAGAGCCGACTCCAGCTCATAGTCCCGGACACCATCCCAGGAAACTTCCAACACCTTCTGGTCACCGCTAAGAACTATCTTAAGAAGACCCTTTGAAGTCTGCTTTGTCACTTCCACCCTCTCCGCCGCCAGCTGTTGTTGGATTTTTTGCGCGGTCTGACGCATCTGGTTAAGGTCACCAAGTTGTTTCAATCCGTCAAACATTCCCATATTTTTCACCCCCGGTGAAAAGAGTAATCTCTAATATACGAATTTTGGTAAAACATACCAATATACGAATCCAACGATTTGTATATTTGTATATTGAAAGAGATTAGTATATTAGCGATTACTCCTTTTTTGCTGCTAGAACAAATTTAACTTTTAAATCTTTTCCCATTATACCAGACACCACTTTCTCCAAAATCTCCCGGTTCTTTTTCTCCTCCAACCTTTCCTTATGAAACTTATAAAAAACTTCCACCGTCAAAAAATCACCTTTGGTCTCCAGCGGTCGGCTGGCCCGTAGCAGCGCCACCAAGTTATGATTATATTTTTTAAGCTCTTTGAGTGTCTTTGACCAAGTGTCTAAAAGGCCTGTTGATCCGGTCTGTCCGACGGTCTGATCACCAGACTGTAGGGCTTTCAGGTCGTCTGATTTTTCGATTGGGTCAGGGTCATCTGACACTTTGACGTTTAGATCTTGTGAGCCTTCTGACCCTTCTGGTTTCGCGGCTTCGCAAAACTCCACCACCACCAGTTCCAAAGGCAACTGGGGAACCGGACAATTTTTAACCAAAGTCTCCGCTTCAATCAAATCCTTAACCAACTCATCAATCTTTTCATCAGATATTTCCAGACTATCTTTCTCTTCCCCAACACCATTTTTGAACAACAAGATATCTCTCAATCGAGAAAGCATATTGTCTATTAAGTCTGTTATTTTTTCGGAATTGTTTTGGGAAAAATCTTCCACCAAGGCCAAGGCTTCCTTTTTTTGTCCTCTGACAAGACACTGTAACAACCTCTCGGTAATAGCCTTAGAATTGTCAAGGTTCAGACTGTCCAAACACTCCAAATCCAATTTGGCACTCTGCATTGACAACTGCTCAAGAAGCTTCTGGGCATCCCGAAAAGATCCTTTCGCTCTCTCCGCCACAGCCGTCAAAACCTCCTCTGAAACTTTAATTCCCTCGCCAGCCGCCACCCTCGATAGCGACTGGACTACTTCCTTCCGGGAAACTTTGCCAAAATCATATACCAAACAGCGTGATACAATCGTCTCCGGAAGCTTATGCGGGTCCGTTGTTGCCAAAACAAAAATAACGTGTTCCGGCGGTTCCTCCAAAGTTTTCAACAAAGCGTTGAAAGCCGACACTGAGAGCATGTGCACTTCGTCAATAATATAGACTTTATACCGGGAATTTGTGGGAGCCAGTTTCACTTTGTCCCGCAAATCACGGATGTCATCCACCCCCGTATTTGAAGCCGCATCAATTTCAATCACGTCCAAGGAAGTACCCGCCGCGATAGCCTTACAGGAATCACACTTATTGCAGGGTTCCTCTCCTTTTTTCCTCTGAGTGCAGTTGACTACCTTAGCCAAAAGCCTGGCCGCGCTGGTCTTTCCCGTCCCTCGCGAGCCGACGAACAGATAGGCGTGAGAAAAGTTATTCTCCAGCAAAGCTTTCCCAAGGGTTTCTCTGACCTTCTCATTATCCAACTGGGCAAACGTCTGCGGGCGGTATTTCAGGTAAAACATAAGCTAGTCGTGGTGTTCTCCCAACAAGTGTAGCACGCCGTGACTTACCAATTCATCTATCTTCGTGTCCACCAGAACGTTGTCCCGGTTGGCTTCTTGTTGGGCCAAAGAATAACAGACCACAATATCCCCCAGGACCAGAACTCCCCCCTGCTTCTCCACAAAATCCGGCGCCCTTTTTCCGGCCGGAAACGCTTTTGGCGTCAATTCATCAGCCAGCGGAAAAGACAAAACATTATGGAGCCTTTCCTCCCCAAGATATCTCCTGGCCAACTCGCCTGCCTTTCTCTCCCCGCAAACCAAAACGGAAACCTCCACATCCGAAGAAACTCCTTTCTGTCTGACTACCGACTCTACCGCCTGACGAATTTTTGGCCGATTTATGGGGAACTTCGAATCAGCGGAGATGAGAACATTAACCATACTTGCATCTCACTACTTGTCTCCTGCGTCTCGTTCCAGAAGGTCTTTTACTATTTTTGCTACGATTTCGCCCCCCGCCTTCCCCCTCAACTCTCCCATGGCCATTTTCATCAGGGTCCCAAAGTCCGCACTCTGATTTGCCTTTTTTATCTCTTCTATCTTATTTCTTATTTCCTCCTCGCTCATCTGCGCTGGCAAATATCCCCGAAGAATAACCAGCTCCGCTTTCTCCCGGTCCACCAAATCCTGCCTCTTGCCCTTGGTGAACATTTCAATTGACTCGTTGTGCGTCTTCACCTGCCGGGCCACTACTGACAACACATCGGCATCAGTCAGTTGATAATCTTTTCCCTTCTCAATCTGGAGATTAAAAACGGCCCCCAGCAAAAACCGAAGGGTATCAACCCTTAACCGATCCCGCGCTTTCTGGGCCGCCGCCAAATCAGATTGGATTTGATCCAAAAGCATAGATTTACTTGCTTCAGTCTATCGTGTCCTCCTGTTCGGGTGCTTTTGCGCCATTTTCTTAGCTTTGCGGACCAACGCCGGCTTCTGATAATACTCGCGCTTCTTAAGTTCTCCCAAAATATCCTCATTGAGAACCTTCTTTTGGAAAGCACGAATAACCTGATCGGAAGACTGTCCGGGCTGGGCTTTCACTATTGCCATATTTTTCACAAGAATGATTCTTAAAAAGAATCATTCTTTTATAGAATCCACCGCCTTTCTTATCCTCTCTGCCACTTTCCTAATTTCGGAAAAATCAGTCACAAATATTTCTCGCTCCACAACGGCATGACCAACTCCTTTATATTTCGGAAACAACTTTAAATGTGCGTGGTCCACATCCAAACCTTCCATCACCTGCACACATCTCTCGCTCCCTAAAGTCTTATCCAGAAGCAAAGCCACCCGCTTGGCAAACCGGTGCAACGCCCACAACTGCTCTTCGGGCATGGACTTGTAGACATAGCTCCCAAAGTGCTTTTTGGGAACCACGATTGTGAATCCCTCGTACACCGGCGTAGCAGACAAGAAAGCCATAAACTTCTCGTCTTCCACTATCTTCTCTGCCGGAATTTCGCCCTTAACTATCTTGCAAAAGACACAATCCTTCATGCCAAAAGGATTTTAGTCCATTTGCAAAATTTGGACAAGAAGAAGAAAGCTATAAAGAAAACAGCTTTTGGCTGAACTCCAGGCCTTTCTCAATCAGATCAATCCGGAAATTTTCCTCTGCCCCGTGCATGTTGCCATCGTTGTTACCCAGGGGCACCAACAAAATCTGTTTCTGGATATGTTTTTGGAAGTCAGTAACAACCGGTACTGCCCCTCCCACCGGCTTATGAACCACTTCCTGACCATAAACTTCTGCTAAGATTTTCTTGACAGCACCTACCTTGGCAAAATTAGTATCCAGCTTAACTGGATTATGAAACCCGTGAGGTATCAAACTAACCTGGACCCCTGGGGACACCAAACCTTGCACATACCTTTTAAAACTTGCGAAGACCTGCTCCGGTTTTTGAGAACAAACCAGGCGAAAATTCAATCTTGCCTCCGCCACAGCAGGGATAATGTTTTTGTAACCTTCTTCTGTGTAACCTGATTTGAGCCCAGTAACCTGAATCGTCGGGAAAAGCCCGGTTTGCACCTGAAAATCGGAAAGAGATGCCCTTTGCTCCTGCGTAACCATGTCCATCCCTTCACGCAACTGTGGGAACTCCAAGACCGCCAAAATTTTTGCCAGTTTGCCCGCCGCATTTGGAGCCACCCCTCCATGCTGTCCGGAATGCAAATCATTTTCCGCCGTCTTCAACCGCAAAGTGCAATTAAAGCCGCCACGAAGCGACACTTCCAGAGCCGGTCGACCGCTCTCGATCTCCCCGTCCGAAATTAAAATGCAGTCTGCCGCCAGCTTCCTCTTGAATCTTGAATCTTGGATCTTGGATCTCAAAACTCCCTCTTCCGACTCTTCGTTTCCTTCAATGACAAACTTCACATTGCAAGATAACTTCTTTTCTCTAATCAGCTGCAAAACGGCAAAAATATGAATCAAAATCTGCCCCTTATTATCCAAAACGCCGCGACCAAAGTACCGTCCGGCGTCTTCTCTAAGACTAAACGGGTCACCTTTCCAGCCGTCCTCAACGCTCGCCGGCTGGACATCATAGTGCCCATAAACCAGAATTGTTTCGTCTGCGCCAACACCAAAACTTGCAAATACAACCGGATTTGGCCTCTCTTGTCCCTCTGATTTGTCCGCCGAAACTTCGGTGGAAGCGGAAGATCCGGCAAAGGGGGACCATGTCTCTACCATAAACCCATGATCACGAAAAAGATCGACCAGCCAGCCGACACACCCATTAATATCCGTCCGAAACTGAGGGTCTGTTGAAACTGTTTTAAATGAAACAAACTTTTTCAGAAGCTGCTTATATCCTTGACTTTTCATTACACTCTCCGAAGATTCAAATATGCCCCCGCACCCGCCGCCACTGCCAGTACTGACATACCATAAAATAACACCGGAAACCCAAAGCTGCTCACAACCAACCCGCCGGTAAAAGTCGCCCCCGCCAGAACCAAATTCTGAATGACCTGCCACTCAGAATAGTCCGCCACGTGTTCCCCCGGATCCAGGTGTTCCGCAAAAATGGCATCGAAAGTCGGACTGCCCATCGCTTCGCCCAAACCCAGGATGGCTTGAAGAATCAAAAGGAACGCCAAACCGTGAACCATCGGAAACAAAGACCAAATCACTGCCCGCAGCAAATAGGAACCGGTTAACAAATATTTTTTATGTAAACCCTTATCTCTCAGCCTCGTCAATAGAAACATACACAAGGTTGTGGATAACAGAAAGACTGCCCAGCTGCCGCTGATCGCCATGATCCGGTTGTCAATTCCCTGGACAAAGACCGTGTACAAAGGACCTAAGAGGTTCCCCGCAAACACAAAAACCGCGTTACAGGCAAAAAGGATACGAAGCGTCCGGTTTGGCATCTATTTATTGTAAGTCGTCTCGTGCGGATTTAAAACCAGCGGATAGACATCAATCGCCACCTCTTCATAGGGGTGAACTTCCTTAATGGCAGCAACAATTTTATCAAGATCCTTTTTTAGACAGACAGTCTCGATGCGCTCTTCCGCCACCTCAGTAAATTCTCCTGTCACTCCAATGACAGGGTGAGACCCTGGCAAGGGAATGAACCGACCGGTGCCTTTGACCGAAAAACTTGTGTATTCGTAACCACCAACTTTCCCCGCTCCCGCCTTGCCAATCGCCACCCGCACCGCTTGGGCGTGTGTCTCCGGCACAAAAACCACAATTTTTACTACTTCATTTTCCGTCATCGTTGTCCTTTCTTTTCATCTCCTCTTTTAGGACCAAGATCAGTCAATCCGGGATAACGCTCTCGAAATTGATCAGAAACCTTCACGGCCAATTCCGCCTCATTTTTCCGCTGGCGTTCTCGCCATAAACTCAATTTCATCTCTTTCCAATTCATAATGCCTCAGAAGACGAGTCCTCCGACCTTTATCAGCCGCCAGGAAATCCGGCCATTTAAACGTGCCAATCGCGCCATCCCCAAAAAAAGCCTGAATGCCTTCAAAAGACATGAGGAAATTATATACCCACCAAACTCAGGTTTGCAGGTTTAAGTTTGGCATCAGTTGAAAATTATCGGC
>CAZRUW010000105.1:0-3270 GCA_964603445.1 uncultured Gammaproteobacteria bacterium
ACTTATCCCATTTTACGGAAAGGGTTCCCCTTTCCGTAAAATGGGATAAGTGCCCCACGCCCTACACCAGCACCAACGGCATTGCCTATTTTGCCTTTGACTCCAATCACCCCCAAAAATTTGTTTTCTTCTCGATTGGCCAATACAGCATTGACGGGGGACCAAACGGTCTTCTCTGGCAAAACACCCTCAAATTCCTCTAAGCGACCTCTTGACGAAAAAGACCCGAAAGAGTAAGTTAATAGTAACATGACTTCAAAATTGGTTCTTTTTGAAGGTAAAAAGATCCGCCGTCTTTGGGACGCCAAACAGGAAAAATGGTTTTTTTCTGTGGTTGATATTATTGAGGTGTTAACCGGGAGTTCTATTCCCAGAAGATATTGGGCTGACCTGAAGAGGAAATTGGTCCAAGAAGGATATTCCCAGTTGTACGAAAAAATCGTACAACTGAAATTAACCTCTCCTGACGGTAAAAGATACGCTACCGATTGTGCCGACACCGAGGTAATTTTCCGGCTAATTCAGTCAATTCCGTCCCCAAAGGCAGAGCCATTTAAACTTTGGCTAGCCAGGGTCGGTTATGAAAGGGTTGAAGAAACTGAGGATCCCGAAAAGGCCATTCATCGTGCCATGGCAACTTATTTGAAAAAAGGCTATCCGAGAAGTTGGGTTAGCCTCCGTCTTAAAAGTATCGAAATCCGTAAAGATTTAACAAACGAGTGGAATGACCACGGTGTTAAAACTGGAGATGAATTTGCAATTTTGACTGATGACATTACTTTTGCCTGGGCCGGTCTCAAAACCAAAGATTACAAGCACTTCAAGAATCTTAAAACTGAAAATCTCCGGGATAATATGACCAATTTGGAATTGGTGCTGAATATGCTGGCGGAAGCTTCAACAACAGAAATTTCCAAAAAAGAACAACCAAAAACTTTTCCTCACCATCGGAAAATGGCTAAAAAAGGCGGCGGGGTGGCAGGAGGTGCCGTAAAAATCTGGAAAGGCGTCTCGGTTATTCAATAATTTCGAAACAAAAATTTCTTAAAGTATGAATCTTGCCGCTCGGCTCCGTCCCCGCAATCTCCAAGAATTTTTTGGCCAAAATCATTTGGTTGGTGAGGGAAAAATCGTTAACCGGATGATTGAAACCGGCAACCTTTTTTCCATCATTTTGTGGGGTCCGCCGGGCAGCGGCAAAACCACTCTGGCCCAGATTATTGCCAATTCGACTGCCGCTGATTTTTTTCCCATCTCGGCCGTCACCGCCGGAAAGGAAGACCTTAAAAAGGTCATCGAGCTGGCTAAGAAGAATGAAAACTCTGGCAAGAAAACTATTCTCTTTGTTGACGAAATCCACCGCTGGAACAAAGCCCAACAAGACGCCCTTTTACCCCATGTTGAAAGTGGTCTGATTCTTTTAATTGGCGCCACAACCGAAAATCCCTCTTTTGAGGTGATCAGTCCGCTCCTTTCCCGCAGCCGCGTTTTTGTCCTCCAGGGTTTGGACAAAGTTGACCTGGAAAAAATCATTGATAAAGCCCTAAAAGATAAACTTCTGGGACTGGGAAAGAGTGGTAAACGGCTAGACAAAGAGGCCAGAGAGCTCCTAATCAGACTCTCGGGCGGTGACGCGAGAATAATGTTAAACGCGCTGGAAATTGCGGCTACCAACTACAAAGATAAAATAATTTCTCCCCAAACCGTCAAAGAAGTTTTTCAAACTCAATCAGCTAACATCTATGACAAACAAGCTGACGAGCACTACAACACCATTTCCGCCTTCATCAAATCCGTCCGAGGATCAGACCCTGACGCTGCTTTGTACTACCTTGTCCGCATGCTGGAAAACGGGGAAGACCCCAAGTTCATTGCCCGGCGGATGTTGATCCTGGCCTCCGAAGACATCGGCATGGCTGATAGGAGTGCCATTATTGTGGCTAACGCTTGTTTTGAAACTGTCCAAAAAATCGGCCTGCCTGAAGCTCAACTCACCCTGGTCCATGGTGTCATCTATCTTGCTACTTGTAAGAAGTCCCGTGCGGTAGCTAATGCCTTGGAAAAAGCCCGCGAGGCCCTGTACGAATTTCCCAACGAACCCATTCCTTTGCATCTGCGCAACGCTCCTACCAAACTAATGAAACAACTGGGTTACGCCAAAAACTACACCTGGTCGGAAAAGTATGTCGGTCCCATCCGCCAGCTGGCGGACCAGTCATTTTTGCCGGAAAGATTGAAGGGCAGGAAATTTTTTGAAATCGAATCTTGACAATATGACAAATTTATCATATCATACGAATATTGCTGTTGATAAAAGAGTTGAAAAAATTCTCAACAGATTTTCAAAAGCAGAAAGATCAAGGGTTGCCAGAGTTGTATTTTTCTTTAGGGACAAAGGATTTGCGTTAACAGAAAATCACCTTAAAAAGTTGACCAAGACTATTTGGGAACTGTGGGCAGGAAATGTGCGCTTGCTTTTTGGCATAGTCAGAGGTCAAGTCGTGATCGTAAATGTCTTTAAAAAGCAAACACAACAAACGCCTCTTTTCGAAATCTCGTTGGCCGAAAAGCGTCTTGCAGAACACCTATGAAGAAAAAACCGAAGTTAATTCCATTTAAAAAACTCCATAAAGAATGGATGAAAGATCCAGAATTTCGTCGTGAATATGAGAAACTTGAAACGGAATTTCAGGTAGCAAGGCAAATTCTTGACGCCCGGCTCAAAAAGAAAATTTCCCAGGAACAGTTAGCAAGAAAAGTTGGCACCGGCCAGGCTGTAATCTCCCGCCTAGAAGGGATGAACGGAAAACCGTCAATCTCTCTTCTCGAACGGGTGGCCAAAGCCCTCAACACAAAAATAAATATTACGATTTCTCCATAGTTGAAGATATAAATGGCTAAGAACGACATCGAAATCGAAATCAAAATTCCTGTCACCAAAGCGGACTTCCTAAGGGTAAAAAGATATTTGGCTAAAACGGCGAAGTTTGTCAAGAAAGTCCGCCAGGTTGATGAATATTACACTCCAGTCCATCGCAATTTTGTCCAGCCAAAATATCCCTTCGAGTGGCTCAGTATTCGCCACCGTGACGGCAAAGCCATTCTCAACTATAAACATTTCCATCCGGAAAACGTCATTGTCACCACTCATTGCGATGAGCTGGACATTGTCACAGAAAATCTTTCCCAATTAGCGAAACTCTTTTCAGCGTTAGACATAAAAACTCTAGTCACTGTGGAAAAAGATCGCGAAGTTTACAACTATAAAAA
>CAZRUW010000106.1:0-4376 GCA_964603445.1 uncultured Gammaproteobacteria bacterium
ACGCCACCGCTACCAGAAAACCGATCGAGTGCGCCACCCGAAGCAACTGAATGGTCCGGATCGCCGCCACATTATAAATATTCACCGTCAAAAGCGAAGCGTAATAACCGACCACAAAAATTGACAGGTACAAAAAATGGACCCCGAGAGCCAGAATTTGACTGGCATCGACACTGAGGGGCAAAAGGGCCGCCAAATCAAACCCTGAGGGCAAAAGCGGATAGACCAAAAGCGATCCGACGGCAAACATCACCGGCAGAATCGGCAAAGTCAGCCACTCAACCCCCGAAAAATCTTCATCCCGAATGGCCCACAAACTGACAAGAACAGAAACCAGTCCAAAAATCCCGATCCGAAACCGCCATTGCAAGAGCATTCCCATCCCGGCCCGGGACAGAAGAATCCCCGCGAACAAAAGAAACGTCGCCGCGACAAATCTTTGACGTTTGGACATATTAATCCCGAGTTTGCCGAGGGATCTTGTAATTTCGAGTGACTAGATTCCTCCACTTCGGTCGGAATTACTTAGATCTCTTCACTCGCTTCGCTCGGTCGAAATCAGACCGACTTGTTTTCAAATGGTGGGTAATGGCAATTGCCAAGCCGTCAGCCGCGTCATCCGGCTTAATAATCTTCCTCATTCCCAAATGCTGGCGCACGCTCTCCTGCATTTGTTTCTTATCCGACCTGCCAAAACCGGTCAGGGCAAACTTCACCGACAGTCCCTGGTATTCAAAAATCGGCACCTTGTGTCTGGCCGCCACCGCCAAAACCACTCCCCTCGCCTGGCCGACCGCCATCGCCGTGCGGGAATTAATGCCAAAAAACAACTGTTCAATGGCCATCACGTCCGGCCGGTATTTTAAAAGAATTTTGCCAACTTCTTCCTGAAGAAAAAAAAGCCGCTCTCCCATCGGCGTTTCCATTTTTGTCACCAGACAGCCCGCAGTCACAAATTTCATGCCATCTCTCCGACCATCTTTTCTTATTTCTTCTCTTTTCTCTTTTATTTCAACTAGGCCGTAGCCGAGTCGTGCTGTCCCTGGATCAATACCTAAAATTAGCATAAATATTATTAGAACACCTTAGATTATTCAGGAACGTAAGCATCCTCCGGTCGAACTTTTGCGCGCCGCCTGCCAGCATTATTCCGAGCTCTCTGCTCCTTTGTCATCGACTCACGGCGCTGCCTCCGAACGGGCTTTCCGTCCGGTTTTCTCCAAGATGATTCATCTACCACGACACTAATATCAAAACCTAATTGTCGAGGACGATCCCTGTCAAACAACCCCATTGTAAAATCTTACGAAATATTTATGTTCACAAATATATTCTGCACGTCATCCAATTCATCCAGTGCCAACATTAAATTATGAACCTTCTCCTCCTGCTCACCGGTCAGTGTCACCATCGTCTCTTTATTCGGCCGGTAAACAATTTCCGAACTTAAGACCGCCAAACCAAGACCCTCTAATTTATCCTTCACTTTATGCAAATCTTCCGCCTTTGTAAAGACCGAAAATGAATCCGGATTTTCTTCCACATCCTCTGCCCCCGCTTCCACCGCCTTCTCAAAGACGAAATCCATTGTCACCAGGTCACTATTTTTACTGCTTTTACCTAACTCTATTTCACCCGGCCGGCTGAACATATATGCCACTGATCCGGGGCCGGCCAGCCGCCCGCCGCTTTTTTCAAAAACATTTCGCAGTTCCGATGCTGTTCGGGTTGTATTATCCGTGATTGTCTCCACAATAACCGCCGCACCATTGGGACCAAAGCCCTCAAAAACTGCCGACTCCAAAGCCGCCCCTTCCCCTTTTCCCAATCCCCGGTCAATGGACCGCTGGATATTGTCTTTGGGCATATTGGCCTCCTTGGCCTTCTCAACCACTAAACGAAGCTTGAAGTTGGAATCGGGGTCGCCGCCCCCGCCTTCCCGGACAGCAATCGCAATAGAATTGGAGAGCTTGGTAAAAATATTCCCCCGGCGGGCATCAGCCGCCCCTTTTTGTCGCTTTATTGTGGACCATTTTGAATGCCCTGACATGATCCCATTCTATCTCTCCCCTTGACTTTAGTAAAGTTCTCCGTATACTCTCCAAGAGATGCAGGATCAGACCGCCGCCAGCGCCATTGACGCTGCCCTCAAATGTGACTGGCAGAAAGCCATTCTTACCAACGGGAAAATCCTCAAAGAAAACCCCGCCGATATAGACTGCCTCAATCGTCTGGGGAAAGCCTACCTGGAAATTGGCGACTGCAAAAAAGCTGCCCTTTTCTTTCGAAAAGTCCTGAAAATTGACAAATACAACCCCATCGCCATAAAAAACCTGGACCGGGCAAGTAACATTACCCCTTCCAAAAACCCTAAACCGGCAAACCAAGTCCAGGCCCTTGCCTCTGTCACCAATTTTCTGGAAGAACCCGGGAAAACCCGCCTGGTCACCCTGGTCAACATCGCCCCGCCATCCACCCTTCTTAAACAAAACTATGCTGACACCCTCATCCTTAACCCGAAACGCCATACCGTCATCGTCGAGGATACCCAAGGAAACTATCTTGGAGCTCTGCCTGACGATCTGGGCCACCGGCTGTCCATTCTCATCAAAGGCGGAAACTGCTACGTTGCCATTGTCAAATCAGTGGCCAAAAGTTCTCTGGTCGTCTTCCTTCGGGAAGTCAGCCGGACCAAAAAATTTCGCGACACTCCCTCATTTCTCGTTTCCAACGCCGCCGACTATCTCAGCTTCCTGCGCGAGGACACCGGCATTCTTGATGAAAGTGCCAAAAACATTTCCCGTGACGGCGACGAATCCTCGGAAAATCAGGAAGAAGAAACCTCTTCAAGCAAACTTCACCAGGACGAAGAGCCGGAAACATGAGGTCAAGACTGCTTCTTCGGCAACTCTATCACTCCCGAAAGCATTTTTCTGAGCTTCTTTTCAAAGCGGGGATAGAAATTCTGAGGCGCGCGCAAATCCCGAAGCGACCAAAACGCCCAAATAAGAGAAACCAAAAAGATTCCCCCAAAAAGCAGCCACAACATATTACCTGTCACCATCCCTCACTTGAATCTTTCCGCGTAATCCCGCCCCAACACCACTGTCACCTCGGCCCGGCTCTCCCCGCTTCGCCTTGCCACTTGGCATGAATAAATCTGGGCTATTCTTTTCACCGTCAGAAAACCGGTATACTTCGTTTCTGTCTCTATCCGGCAACCGGACGTTTCCTCCTGAACCGAACCGACGTTAATCACGCTCATACCGATATTTGTTAAAAGCCTGGCCACTCTGGCTCCCAAAGCCGCCACCGGCGTCGAGTTAACGACCTCCACCCGCAAATTTTCGTCCCGAATCCCCGATTCCAAAAATTCTCCGGAAAGAGTGCTGTCGAGTTGGTTCTTATCAATACTCGCTACTGTAGTCCCGTCAGCCAAAAGAAGCGGCTCGGCATATTTTCCCAAATCTACCTTGTCAATCTTGTCAAAACGGACTTGGGAAAGACCATAAACAAACCGCAGCCAGTCCAAAACATTCATGTCCGTCTTGTCTCCCCAAAAAAGCTTTGGGTTGAGGAAAAAAAATTTAATGTCACTGCCTACACTGCCTTCCTCAGCCAAAAAACCGTCAATCGGAACACCCAACAGTTCCGAAACCGTCCAGGACAAAACCTGCCCCCCGCGTTTATCCAGCTCACCAACTTTGTAAACCGCGGATATTTTATACCCGCCGTAAGAAGGCACTACTTCCGGAACATAGAGATCATCCGGAAAGCTGACCACCACGGCTTTTCCCAATTTTTCATCCAAAGACACCAAAGTCACCGGATGGGCTGCCAGAACAAGATTAAATCTTTCCGCCTTTCCGTACTTTCCTCCCTGGAAGAGAAAGAAAGCCGCGACTCCAAGCGCCAACAGAACTACCAGCAAAAGCAAGACCAAAAAGTTGGGGGAAGACCGATCATAGAACCTGGGCAGTCGTCGCCTCATCGCAGAACCATTGTAACATCCTCAGCGGCTTACCAACTACTGTCTTTCTTCCCCTTCTTAATCACCTGAGGCTGCGGCACCACCCAAGACGGTGAACTCTTGGCTGCCTTGCGCGCCATCTCCTCTTTTGATATTTTTTTCTTATTCTTGTTATAGTAATCTCCAAAGTTCCCCATAAAGTTTCTTTCTTAGCCCCGAACACGAATTGTGCTCGGGCACAAGCTTCTCGAACGAAGTTCGAGATCCTTATTTTTGAACTTGCGAATACCACAAGTTTTGCTTGTGGATGAGCAAGCTCGAAAAGAATACTTTGCGAAGCCACGTCAGACGTGGCGAAGCCGTCCGCCAATGGCGGACCACAGCTTTCAGCCGTGGAGTTTCATTC
>CAZRUW010000107.1:0-13592 GCA_964603445.1 uncultured Gammaproteobacteria bacterium
CACTTGTGTAATATGATCTTAAAAATTTTGAAGAAACTTATGCCAGCAAGAAAGTGTAAAGAGGCAGACTGTGTGGCTTTTGACAGGTGTGGTTTTACAAGGAAAGGTTCTCGCAAATGTCGGTGGTTCATAAGAGGTGCCTAAGCGGACTTTTTAGTGGAAGGACTTGAGGAAGATTTGTTTAATGGCCTGACTGTTTTACGAGGCAGACCACCTTTTCTTGGCGACGACGATTTGGCGGTAGCCGGTTGAAGAGTTTTAAGTTCTTCTACACGGGCCTGACAGAGAGTTGTTTCGCTTCCGGCTTCTGGACCGGTTATCCTTCGAGGTATCAGTTAGCCTTGCGACGTTTATGAAAGGAAAACTGTCTAAAGAAAGGTGTCATTCGAGTTTTCTTAAAAAATCACGATAGTTGGCGGCTCCTTCGAAATCAAGAATTTTCGCCGCCTCTTTCATCCGGCGTTCCAGGACTTTTTTGAGTTTGGTTTTCTGTTCAGGTAAAAGTTGATCAATATCCAGATCCTGCAGTTCTTCATCCAGAATTACGGCGTATTTGTTTGTCTCGTTTTCTCGATGGTTCTGGTTTTCAGTGAGAAAATTTTCGCGGATCGGTTTAACGACAGTTTGGGGAGTGATATTGTGCTCTTTGTTCCATTGCTGTTGGATTCCCCGGCGACGGCGGACTTCTTCAATTGCCCGTTTCATGGAAGAAGTGACTGTGTCCGCGTACATGATGACCCGGGCATCAATGTTTCTGGCTCCCCTACCCATGGTTTGAATAAGGGACACTTCGGAGCGGAGAAAGCCTTCCTTGTCAGCGTCTAAAATCGCAACTAAAGTTACTTCGGGGAGATCGAGACCTTCACGAAGGAGGTTGATACCGACTAAAACGTCATGTTCGCCCTTACGCAACTTTTTCAGAATCTCAGTGCGCTCAAGAGTTTGAATGTCAGAATGTAAATAGGCGACTTTTATAGAAGAATCATTCTTTGGAAAAGAATGATTCTTTTTTGACTGCGGCGTGTTCTCTTTCAGATAGTCGGTTAGTTCTTCAGCCATTCGTTTAGTGAGGGTGGTGACAAGAACTCTTTGCTTTTTTGCGATTCGCCTTTTGATTTCGAAGATGAGGTCCTGGATTTGACCGGCAGTCGGGCGGACTTCCACGTCCGGGTCAACAACTCCGGTTGGCCGGATAAGCTGTTCGACAATTACTCCTTCTGATTTTTCTTTTTCCCAGTTATCAGGGGTGGCGCTGGTGTAAATCGTTTTGCCTTTCCGGCGCAGGAATTCATCGAAGCGCAGCGGCCGGTTGTCCAGAGCCGCAGGCAGCCGGAATCCGAAATCGATGAGGGTTTGTTTTCGGCTGCGGTCGCCGTTGTACATCCCGCGGATTTGGGGAATGGTCATGTGGGATTCGTCGATAATCAGCAGATAATCTTTGGAGAAGTAGTCTAATAGCGAGTAGGGGGGATCCCCGGGGTTCCGGCCGTCGAAGTACCGGGAGTAGTTTTCAATCCCGTTAACATAACCAATTTCCTGGATCATCTCCAGGTCATAATTTACTTTTTGAGTAATCCTTTGCGCCTCGATTAACTTTCCGGCTTTTTTAAATTCTTTGGCTCGGGTTTCCGTATCGCGGCGGATTTGGGTGAATACTTCTTGATACATTGCCGGGTCAGTCAGGTAATGTTTGGCCGGGTAAACCGCAAACTTCTCTAGTTTTTCGAGGATTTTACCGGTGAGAGGATCAATTTTTGTGATTCTGGTTATTTTTTCTTCTCGCATCTCTATTCTGATTCCGAAGTCTTCATAGGAGGGATAAATATCAATATTGTCACCCTTGAGACGAAACGTCCCCCGCTTGAAATCAAATTCGCTGCGTTCATATTGCAGTTCTACTAACCGTTCCAGGATTTTTTTCCTATAGTTGGTGAGTAAGGCCTCGCCTTGTACGCTCAACTCTAGGATAAAACGGCTGTATTCTTGAGGGCTGCCAAGGTTGTAAATGCAGGAAACGGAGGCAACGACAATAACATCCTTTCTGGTCAGGAGATTAGTGGTGGCCTGAAGGCGGAGTTTGTCAATTTCTTCGTTAATTTCCGTTTCTTTTTCAATGTAGGTGTCGGTTTGGGGAATATAGGCTTCCGGCTGGTAGAAATCATAATAGGAAACGAAATAGGACACGGCGTTATCGGGGAAGAATTCTTTAAATTCCTGATAAAGTTGAGCGGCCAGGGTTTTGTTGTGGGCAATAACCAGTGTGGGCTTTTGAACGGCATTGATAATGTTGGCGACGGTAAAGGTTTTGCCGCTGCCGGTCACTCCCAGGAGGACCTGGTCGGTTTTTTCCTCTTTTACTCCCGCAACGAGCTTTTCTATTGCCTGGGGCTGGTCACCGGTGGGTTTATAGCTTGAGACGAGTTTAAAATTCATAGATTTTGATGTATTTTGTCTCAGTTGACATTCGTTTAATATTCGTCTAAGTTTAGGATATATTTTGTTTCGCAGCCTGAGAGCTCGAGTTATATTTTAACACTTATGCCCGCAGTACTTTATCGCCGTCAACGACAAATTCTGGAATACATCCAGAGTTTTATTAAGAAAAATGGCTACAGTCCCACTCTGGCGGAGATTGGCAAAGCTATGGGGCTTTCTTCCCCGGCCACAGTTCATGAGCACCTGAAAACTTTGGAAAGTAAAGGCGTAATTAAAAGAAATGATAATGAGGTGAGGGGTATCGCACTGGTGGGTATTTATGACGACTACACGATGTCACAGGCGGTACCGGGGGTCGAGTTGCCGCTTCTCGGGTATATCCATGCCGGCAAACCCTTGGAACCTTATGACGACCCGAGCGCGACTTTTAAAGTGACGGCGAATCTGGTGCCGCAAAACAAGATTGCTTTTGTGCTTCAGGTCAAAGGTGACTCCATGATTGATGACGGCATCCTTCCCGGGGATTTTGTGGTTCTCGTTAAGGAGGACCAGGTCAAAAACGGGGATATTGTCGTAGCTCTTCTGGAAAACGGTTTAGCCACTCTTAAAAGATTTTTTAAAGAAAACGGCCGGGTTAAGTTGATGCCGGCGAACGCGAAGATGGAGCCCATTTATGCGACCGACGTCCAAGTTCAGGGAAAGATGGTTGCCCTGATCAGGCGGTACCCCTAGTGTTTTTTTTAAAGGATTAGTATACTTCTCTGGTGGAGTTTCTGAATTTGCTCAACCCGGAGTTTTTAATCAAGAGCTTTGGCTTGTTGGGAATTTTTGGCATCGTTTTTGCCGAGTCAGGCCTGCTTTTCGGCTTCTTTTTTCCCGGAGACAGCCTGCTTCTTACGGCCGGTCTTTTCGCTTCCAGAGGGGACTTAAGTATTGCCGTCGTGGCCTTTGTCTGCGCCCTGGGGGCAGTTTTGGGTGACAGCGCCGGTTATTGGTTCGGGCGAAAAACAGGAGAGCGGATTTTCCAAAGAGAAGAATCCAGGTTTTTTAAGAAAAGCCATCTTCTCAAAGCCCAGGAATTTTATAACCGTCACGGCGGAAAGACGATTGTTATTGCCCGTTTCATGCCCTTTATTCGCACTTTTGCTCCGATTGTGGCCGGAGCGGCCGGAATGGATTATTCGAAATTTCTTTTATTTAATGTTTTGGGAGGCGCGCTTTGGGGCGCGGGTTTGCCTTTGATGGGGTTTTCTTTGGGAACCTGGCTCGCGGGTATCCTGACCCCTAAGCAGGCGGATAATTATTTTCTTCTGATCATATTGGCGGTTATAGCGCTTTCTGTGGCCCCGACGGCAATTCATATTTTAAAAAGCCCCGCGTCGCGAAGCCAGATTGCAAAAAGCCTTCTGTCTTTGATATATGCTTTACCTGGTCTCAACTCCAATCGGAAATCTTGAGGATATCACCTTACGGGCGCTGAGGATCCTTCGGGAGGCGGATGTGATTTTGGCCGAGGATACCAGACATACAGGACTTCTTTTGAAACATTACGAAATCCCCCATAAGATGATGATTTCTTTATATGATGAGGTAGAAAATCAAAAGTTGGACGAACTTCTCAGTCTGGTGTCTTCGGATCAAAAGATTGTCCTGGTTAGCGATGCCGGCACGCCGCTCATTTCCGACCCGGGATACAAATTAGTTCGGGAGGCTATTAATTTGGGTGTTAAGGTCGAAGTTGTTCCCGGGCCGAGCGCGGCTTTAGCGGCGCTGGTTTTGTCAGGTCTTCCTCCGGACAAATTTCTTTTTCTGGGGTATCCGCCCGAAAAAGAGGCGCACCAGCGAGAACTCTTCTTGAAAATTGCGACTCTTCCAATTAAATTGACAGTGATTTTTTTTGTTTCTCCCCATAAATTACTTAAGACTCTTAAGTTACTTAAGGACCACTTTGGGGATATGGAAATCGTGATTGCCCGCGAACTGACAAAGATCCATGAGGAAGTTTGGCGGGGAAACGTTTCCGAAGCTTTGGTAAAATTTAGCAGTCCTAAAGGGGAGATAGTAGTTTTATGGCACAACTAGCTTTGGTTCGTCACGGAGAGTCGGAGTGGAACGCCAAAGGTTTATGGACCGGTTGGACGGATAAGCTTTTGACAAAAAAAGGGTTCCTGGAGGCGAGAGAAGCGGCAGAGAAGCTGCGGGGGGTAAGATGGGACGTGATTTTTGAGTCCGATCTGGAACGAGTTAAAGAGGCGACGGAGGTAATTGTCAAGACATTGGGTCTTCAAGTTCCCGTGATCGAAACTGCCGCGCTTCGGGAAAGAGATTACGGCATTTACACGGGGAGAAATAAGTGGGAGGTGGAAAAAGAGCTCGGAAAGCGCGAATTTGAGAAACTGCGCCGGGGATGGAACCGCTTAATTGAAAACGGCGAATCTCTCAAACAGGTTTACGGCCGGGTGTTGCCCTATTATCAGAAGGAAATTGAGCCGAGGTTGAAAGAAGGGCAAAATATCATAGTAGTCGGGAGTAATAATTCTCTGCGGGCGCTTTGCAAGTATTTGCTCAATCTTTCCGACCAGGAAATTGAGAACTTTGAGATGGAAACAGGCGAGGTGAAGTTTTTTGAAATTTCCTAATTCATCCCGAGTTCCCGGAGGCGGTTATATTTAGCAATCCTTTCCCCCCTGTCCATACCCCCAAATTTGACGAAATCGGCTTGGACTTCAAGTGCGAAATCGATAATCCAGGTGTCGTCGGTTTCTTCCCCCCGATGGGAAACGATTATTTTCAGACCCCCCTGCCGGGCAATTTTGACGGCCGCAACGGCCTGAGAAATAGTGCCGATTTGGTTGGGTTTAATGACGACAGCGTTAATGGCTTTAAGGTCAATGGCTTTTTGGATACGGTCGGGGTTAGTGGTCGTTAAATCGTCGCCGACAATCAGTATTTGGTCGCCGTGGCGGGCAAAAAAATCCGACCACCGGCTCCAGTCTTCATCGGAGAAAGGGTCTTCAATTGAGGCGATGTTAAAGTCGGCGATTATTCGGTCGTAATCAGGGACGTCTCCTTTTTGAAAACAATCGGCAGCGTCCAGACAGACTTTCCTGTCAGGGAAAACTTTTTTTATTGTGGCCAGAGCGGCGTTGTTATCAAAGACTTCCGGCGAAAAGCCGCCTTCGGCTCCGACCAGAGTTTCCACCCCGTTTTCTACCAGATAGTTTCGTAAATTGAAAAAGAGGGTTTCGGCACCGGTAATGGTGTCTTCCAAGATCATGAACTCCTGGATAGTGAGTTTTGGGTTAGCGCTGTTGCCATGTTCCCCTCCCTCAAACAGGAGAACCATTAGACGAGGAAATTTGGAGGAATTTGAGGCAGTTATGGAGTTAGCTTTAAAGAAGGCGGCCGAGACAGCCAGGGTGGCATTGCCGCCGAAGCCGTGAGAGGAAATTTCCCGGTCCAGCGCTTCCTGATTCCAGTCTTTTTGGGAAACCAGTTTGTCTATTTCCTCAATCTGGAAGAGGGCGATATCCGGCGAAACTTTGGGGATTTCGTATTTTCCGGCGGAAAGGCCGGCGGGAACGGAGGCGAAGACTTTTTGTCTGTCAGCAAAGGTTAGACTGGCTTCAATAGTTTCATTCCCGAAAGAGGCCAGGATTTTTTTGGCCGTGACTTTTTCAATAATCATGCTTGAAGCAGTTTCTTTTCAGCGCTGGCGACGACTTGCCGGGTGCGGTCCAGAACGTCGGGGTTAACGGACACGGAGGTGATGCCCCACTTGACCAGTTTTTCCGTTAGTTCCGGATAATCCGACGGGGCTTGGCCGCACATGGAACAGGTGACGTTATATTTCCGGCAGGTCTTGATTATTTTGTAGAAAGAAAACATCATTGCCGGATCCTGCTCGTTAAATTCTCCGGCGACGTTTTCATTGTCCCGGTCTATCCCCAGGGTGAGCATTGTTAAGTCGTTTGAGCCGATAGAGATGCCGTCAATCCCCTGCTCGATGAATTTATCCAGGAGAATAACGTTTGAGGGGATTTCGCACATGAGCCAAAGCTTGAAACTGGGGCTTCTCTGGAGGCCGTTTTTGTGAAGTAACTCCCGAACCTTTAAGAGTTCGTCAATCGTGCGGCAGAAGGGAATCATTAACCAAAGGTTTTTGAAGCCGGCTTTTTCCCGGACATTTTTGATGGCTTCGATTTCCAACCGAAAGACCTCCGGTTGGACAATATATCGATAGGCACCCCGGAATCCCAGCATGGGGTTGGGCTCTTCCGGTTCATACTCGGCTCCGCCCTTGAGGGAACGGTACTCGTTGGTTTTAAAATCGGTGGCCCGATAGACGATCGGCCTGGGGTAAAAAGCTTGGGCAAAGGTGGTCAGCTGATCGGTAAGGCTTTTTATAAACTCAGGCTGTCTTCCTTGGGCCAGGGCTTTTTTGGGATGGATACCTATTCCCGCCAGCATGAATTCCGCGCGAAGCAGGCCAACTCCGTCGCAGTTTCGGGCAGCTATTTCTTTGGCTTCATCCGGCTCGGCCAGATTAACGTAAACTTTCGTTGCGGTAGTTAATACCTTATCCGGCTCGGTTTTTGGATGCATCGGGACTTTAGTGCTGGTTGTTTGATTGGCGGGAACCAGCGAAAATCCCCGATAGACTTTGCCTTCAGTGCCATCAACTGACACCGTCAGACCGTCTTTGAGAACGGTGGTAGCATGGGCAGTTCCGACAACACAGGGGATGCCCAGTTCCCGGGAGACAATAGCCGCGTGGGAGGTTCGGCCGCCTTTGTCCGTGATTATAGCCGAGGCTTTCTTCATGGCGGGAACAAAGTCCGGGTTGGTCTGAGAAGTCACCAGGACTTCTCCGGTTTTAAGAAGATTTATTTCCTGGCTGTTTTTAAGCACTCTGACCACCCCGCTTTTAAGTCCGGGGCTGGCAGGAGCGCCGGTTAAAAGAAGTTCCAACTTGTGTTCGGCCAGGCGCTGGGACGGGGAAATGTCTTTATTCTCGGAAGTTTTAGCCACCGTGGTTATCGGCCTTGTTTGAACGATGTAAATTTTATTATTGAAAACGGCAAATTCCGAATCCTGAGGAAAATAATAATGCTTCTCTAAGGCCAGAGAGAGGGAAGCCAGTTCCCGAATGAGATTGTCGGGAATTTTTTGTTTTTCGATTTTTGATTTGGGAGTAGGCAACTGTTTTACGCCGCCAGTTTCACTTCTGACCAGCATTATTTTTTGGGAAACTGTCTTTTTTTCCACAATTGTCAAATCATCTTTATCTATTTCGTAGTGGTCGGGGGTCACTTTCCCCTGGACGATATATTCCCCCAGTCCCCAGACGGTTTCGACCACAATCCTTTGATGGTTGTTGGTTACCGGGTCGATGGAGAAAAGGACCCCGGAAATTTCCGAGGGAATCTGGGTTTGGACAACAACGGCAATGTAAGAGTTAAAATGATCGAAATGATTTTGGACGCGGTAAAAGATTGACCGGGCCTCAAAGAGCGAGGCCCAACACTCACGCACGGCATTGACAAGGTTGGCTTCGCCGACAATGTTAAGAAAAGTTTGGTTTTGGCCGGCAAAAGAGGCTTCTTTGGAATCTTCGCTGGTAGCGCTGGAGCGGACGGCGACCAGAGCTTGTTGGTCGGAGAAAATTTCTTTCAAACGGGAAAACGGCGATTTTTTTCGGTGAAGTTGTTTAGTCAGATCAAAATAGGCGGAAATTATTGCTTGGGAGATTTCTTCAGGCACCGGACTGCGGCTGATTAAGTGCTTAATCCGTTTGGAGGCATCGTCAAGCTGGACGGGGTTATTAACATCCAAACCAGACAGGACTTTTTTAATTTGGGGCGCCAGTTGGTTGGCCGACAGAAAGAGTTTGTATGCCTGGGCAGTGATTACAAAACCCGGAGGAACGGGCATCCCCAAACCGACCATTTCCCCGAGGTTGGCCCCTTTACCGCCCACTAAGGCCGTATCATCTTTGTTTATTTCCGAAAACCAGAGAACAAATTTCATTGTATTGTGAGAAAACCTGTTCAATCTTAGTATATACTTTCGAGAACTGTCTGTCCCCTGCTTTTAACGCAAACCAATTTCGTTTTTAATTTGGAGAGAAACTTTGCTGGCAGTGTTTTCGTTGGAGGATTCCAGATTAAGTCTTAAGAACGGCTCGGTGACGCTTTGACGAAGATTAAACTTGAAGTCCGGGCCGAAAACAGTTAAGCCGTCTTCAATGGAAATTTGGTAACCCAAGCCGCGATAGTGGTTAGTAAGATTTTCCAGGAGAGTGACCGAGTTTTCCGGATCGGAGGGGAAATTCATTTCCGGAAGTTCAAAGTACCTTTTATTGAGAGCGTTAAGAAGTTCTTCCAGATTGTCATTTTCCCAACTCTCCAGAAACCGCAGGGAACCAAGGAGTCCGTCGTCAATGCAGTAGAAGTCGCGAAAAACCAAATGGCCCGAATTTTCCCCGCCAAAACCGATTTGGGAGTCTTTCTTCATGGCAAATTTGATGAACTGGGCCCAGGAAGGAACGATTTCGACTTCCCCGCCGGCTTTGTAAACCAGATCACGAACTACCAATCCGGCCCGGACATCAATAACCACCTTTTTACCCAGGCCTTTTTTTACTGCTTGGGCTCCCAGAATGCCCAGGACAAAGGAGGGAGGGATGAGTTGGCCATTGCGGTCGACAAAAATTACCCGGTCGCCATCGGAATCCCACAGAATCCCGAGGTCAGCTTTTGATTGTTGGACTTTCTTGGCGATGGCAATCCTATTTTGGCTAAGCAGGGGGTTCCCGGAATGGTCAGAATTAACAAGTTCAAAGTTGGCTTTAAGCTGAGAAAAGATTACCAGCACCGGAGTGACAACTGAGCTTCGGGTGACATCAAGAATAATTTTACTGGTAACTTTTTTAAGACTGGTATGGTCAAGCAAATGGGCGACATAATCCTTCGTATTATTTATTCTCTGAGAAGACGGGTGGGGAACAACAATTTGATCTTGCGTAATTTCGGTGACTTTATTTTTCAAGGTAATTATTTCCTCCTGGTCAAAGGGGAGTCCGCCGCGGGAGGCAAACTTGAAACCATTTTCCAGGTCGCTTATGTGAGAAGCAGTGACCATGACTCCTAAGTCGTAGTTGTCTTTTGCCAGGGTAAAATAGAATTGCGGCATCGGGATTTCGAAAAGGTCGAAAATATTTTTGGTGTTTAGGGAAAGACCATCAACAAGAAAGTTCTTAAGGGTCGGGGAACTTTCCCGGGTATCGGAAGCGACCAGAACATTTTTGGGATTGTACTGAAGGCTTAAAGCCTTCCCCACCAGGAAAGCCATTCTTTCGTCCACTTCCTGCGGGTAGAGCCCGCGGACGTCAAAAAGTTTAAAAGCAGCATTAATATCCATAAGGAGTAATCTCGAATATTCGAATCAAAGACAAATATACAAATATTCGTATGTTCGAGATCACTCTTATTATGTTAGAGGGAAAGCAGTAGCAGTTCAAGGGAGGTTTGAAGATCTGGTCGTTTGCCGGACTTGAGAGCATAGTCGATTTCCAGCAGTTCTTTAAGAAACAATGTCAGTTTTGACTGGGTGAAGGCCGCGCTTTGTTGTTCCAATCGGCTTATTTGCCAGGGGGCGAGACTTTTAAGATCTTCAAAGCCGGGATTTTTTTGCTTGACCAGAAGCAGAAGGCGAAACTGGCGGGTAAGCATAGTGGCAGCGACTTCGAGAACTTCGGTTCTTATGTAGGTTTGCCACAGAGGCAAGAAAACTTTTTGTTCTCCCGGACGAAGGGATTCCAGGAAACGAAAAACGGCCGGGGGAACGGTGAACTCTTCCACTTTAAGGTCAGGAAAGATTTTTTTTAAAAAATTTAACTGCGCCGCGGTAAGTTTCCCGTCTTCCCAAAGAATCAAGTCTATTGGAGAACCTTTATCGGGAGATGGGAGATTTTTGATGTCAAGGGCGGATTCGATGACCACCAATTTTTTATCCTGAAAAAGAGAAGCGGAGGTAAGAGCCATGGCTACCTCTTGGGGCGGAGTGCTTTGGCCGTTAAGGATGATCACTTCACCATTAAAATTGCTTCTTATTTCCAGAAGCCGAGAGCGGGAGGCGGTGATGTTTTCGCCGTGCAAGAGAGTGGTCATTTTTTAACCTGAATGTATTTTTGATAGAGAATTTCCACGCTGCGCCGGTCGATGTGGCGGTGGCGCCCCCGGTGGGGCACCAAAGCACCGGAAAAAGTTTTGGGAATATGCATCAGCTCGTGGATGAGGGTCCGGATCTGATCCTGACCGGAGAGGCGGTCAAACCGTTCGGAGACAACCTCAATGACATAGTGGGGCTGGACGTTTAAGGCCAGCTGCCAGACCCTCGGCAGGGACCAGATTCGGGCGATAGCGCGGCTTTTGGAACCGGTGCTTCGGTAAACTATTAATTTTTCCTTCAGGATATGAGGCAGATCCAAACGGAGAAGAATGGCGTCGATTTGTTTTTTAACGTCGACGGCGGGTACCCAGTCCATAGTTTAAAAGTGTATCAGAGAAATAATCTTTTGGAAGAGACTAACGAGAAGGTTATTGTCTTTTTTAGCTTCGGATTTAGAGCTGTTTGCAGGAGTTATTTGTATGTTGGTTTTGGGATTGTCGCTTTGAATTGGTTTACCACCGGTTTTGGGCAAATTTTTGATGGCTTCGGCCTGTTCTTTAAATTTACCGTTTGGGGACATTAAACTGAAGGCGGAGAAAGGCCCGGCCGGAGCGTTGAGAACAAAAGGAGTGATGGCCACAATATTATCATCGGTCCAGATGTTTTGAAACGCCAGGGTAAAATATTTTGTGGTGGCGAAGTCGCCAATCACGTCTGATTTCCAGCCGGCTTCGGTAATGAATATTTTCGGATTTTTTACTTTGAGGGTGGCCAGGAAGTTTTCCTCAAAGTGATAGTTGGCGACAGACACGGAACTGTAGATACTGGGATAGGAGGAAAAACCGGGGTTCCCGTAGGAATGAGTTGAGAAGCCGTCAATTTTATTAAAGATCCCGGGAATGGTTTCGTTCATTATTTCCAAGTAGGAATATTCATTCAGGGAATCGTTGCTGTCAGGTGCGGAAGAGTCAAAACCCGCGGAGATAACAAAGAAATCCTGATTGGTTTGGTGGAAAATATCGATGGCCCGGTCAAGGACCCGGGCATATTCCTGCGGGTAGACAAATCCTCCCCATTCGTTCTTGTGGTTGGGCTCGTTGTAAATGATGACATAGCGGTTCCTGGTTGGCCAGGGAAGCTCGTCAAGGAAGTTGGCAAAGTCAATGAGATCATATTCATTAGGAGCCATCCAGTGATCGTCTACCGGGAACGAGGCGATGCGTAGTATCGGGATAAGGTGCAGTCTTTTAGACTCTTGCATGAACTTTGTCCATTTGGGCAAGTCCCGGTCATTGGCCCGGATGGGAATGGTGACATAGCCCCAGTCACCACCGCCCCCGTTGACCAGTTCGGCGGCATTGGAAAGTTCGGCGGTTTCCAGAATATGGACTCCGACGCGATTATTGGCAACAGACAACGGGTCATAAATAGATTCGATTTTCGCGGGAAAGAAAAAGAAGACGGAAACTAAAATCAGGCACGGAATTAGCTTTCTAAGCACGTACCAATTATATCATTCACCTACTAACTCTAAGTCTAACGGTATTTTTGCGTTGAATTTTAAGGTTAGGTCATTCCCCTGGCAATTCTTCGGGCCTCGCGCTCATCAAGGATTTTTTTACGAATGCGTATATTTTGCGGTGTGATTTCGACCAATTCGTCGTCGCCAATATATTCTATGGCGTCTTCCAGGTCCATGGTTTTCGGAGTGTCAAAATGGGCAGAAACTCCTTCGCCCTTTGAGCGGTTATTAGTGAGCTGTTTTTCGCGGCAGACATTAACTGTCACATCTTCACCACGCGAACTCTGACCCACCACTTGGCCCTTGTAGACGTCTACTCCGGGGCCAATGAACATGACCCCCCTGTCTTGGGCAGAGGCAAGAGCATAGGTTTTAGTGGTTCCGGTTTCATGGGCCACAATGGATCCTTGGTCGCGGTCCTGCCAGCTTTCAAAGTCGGGTTTATAGTCAGCGAAGCTGCTACTTAGAATTCCCAGCCCTTTAGTGTCGGTGAGAAAGTCAGTCCGGTAGCCCAGTAGACCCCGCGTCGGAATCAAAAAAGAAAAATGAGTGATACCATTATCAGTTTGCATGTCAAGCAGTTCACCATGGCGTGGGCCCATTTTTTGCATAATGACACCACTGAATTGTTCCGGAGCTTCAATGAAAAGGTTTTCGAAAGGCACCATTTTTTTACCGCCAACTACCTTTTCTATTACCTGTGGCCGGCTGACCTGAAATTCATAGCCTTCGCGCCGCAGTCGTTCAATTAAGATAGCCAGGTGCAGTTCGCCACGCCCCGAAACTTCCCACGTTCCGTCCGGATTATCTTCGACTTTTAAAGCCATATCAGTTTCCAATTCTTTATAGAGTCTTTCTCTAATTTGGCGGCTGGTGGAAAACTGGCCTTCTTTGCCCGCAAACGGTGAATTGTTGACCATAAAAGCCATTTTGACTGTTGGTTGCTCGATGTCTAAGAGATCAAGAGCGGCCGGGTTGTTGACGTCAGCAATTGTTTCGCCGATGCTAACTTCGGGGATACCGGAAATGGCGACAATGTCCCCCGCGAAAGCTTCTGGGACCTCAATTTTCTCGAGGCCCTCGAAGGTCATTAGGGAAGTGATTTGATATTTTTTCATTATGCCCGAACGATTAATATGCATTACCTCTTGCCTATTTTTAATCGTGCCGTTAACAATTTTGCCGGTGGCAATTCGGCCTTTGTGAACATCGCCTTTGATCGTCGTTATCAAAATCTGCAATGGTTTGGTCAGATCTCCGGAAGGTGGCGGAATTTCCTTCAAAATAGTTTCAAAGATTGGAGTGACGTCAGTCATGTGCGAGATGTCAGGCACAAAACCGGCCTTGCCGTCACGGCCGACGGCGTAAAGTGTTGGAAAGAAAGCGTGTTCTTCCGAAGCCCCCAGCTCGACAAAAAGATCGAATGTTTTGCCCAGCACCCATTCGGGCCGGGAGTCAGCCT
>CAZRUW010000108.1:0-3450 GCA_964603445.1 uncultured Gammaproteobacteria bacterium
CAGTAACCGATGTTTATCGTAACCATAAACCCAACTTTGATGATAAACTCATGCTTCTTTCAACTGGAATTTGGAATTATCACCTGCAAACGGCTCCTGTCCTAACTTCGGAATGAAAACATCCCCGAACCGGCCTTAACCTGGCCAAAAAGTTTAGTAATTGGCAACTAGTCCAATGTTTCGGGCAAACTTGAAGACACTCCGGATAGAAAAAATGCCGGCAGGCCCGGCAAACTCTTTTCGACGCCCACCAAATTGACAGACGAGGAGAAAAAGGGATGCCTTAAGGCTCTTTCAAACGGCTCCGGAGTAATGTTCCAGTGTCCCACAAAAGGATTGTCCAAATCCTCCACCAACTGGAAAACCATCGCCAGGACAAAACCCAAAAAACCCACCGTCAAGAAACCGTGGCAAAAGCCGACAGCCCGCTGACATCAGAAAGATAGGTATTGGTTCGAAGAAAAACTCGCGCCGCAAAGAACACTGCCGCTGATGAAAACGCGAAAAGAAAAGACTTGACTATCACTGTTTTCATTCCTAGGATTTAAAGCCTACTTAGGCTCACCCAAACCAGCATAATCCAATATCCCCCACACCCTCTTAGCCCCCGCCCAACCAATCCTGAGTGCCCCTGCCACTGCCGTGCCTATCACCCCTGAAAGCAAAGGATCTCGGCTAACAGAGTAAAGGCCCAAAATAGCCAGCATCTGGCCAGCCACAGTAGCCTCCAGTTCCAAAAAACCAGCAGAGCTCCCTTCCCCTCCTCTAATGGCCATCTTAGACAGAAACAGCAACCGCCGACGCCGAATACTTAATCTTATATTTTGCCAAACAACTGGCGCAGGCCTTAACCCGTTTGACCACTCCGTCAACTTCCACCAACCCCCGGTGCAGATTCGGCAAAAAAATCTTTCGGTTCTTGGTCGCCCGCTTCATCCATTGTCCGGAATGAGAGTGACGGACCAAATGGCCATACTGAACGCCTTTGCCGCAAACATCACAAGACACCATATTAAGCCGATTTTACCATAGACAAGAGAAGAAATAAAAGAGAAAATAGAAGAAAGAGAGTAGAAATGCTAAAAGAACAAAATAAGGACCAAACTAAAAAACGACTTTATTCTTTCGTTCTCAAGCTCATTGAATTCCTCGACTCGCTGCCGAATACCCCTACAATCAAAGTCATTCGCGACCAACTTCTCAGAAGTGGAACTAGCATCCTTTCAAATTTTATCGAGGCTCAATATGCCTATTCCAAAAGGGAATTCGCCAGCTATTTTCAAATTTGTCTTCGCTCCACCAAAGAAAGTCTCATGTGGCTCTGCCTCTTGCGAGATTCAAAAAAAGTTTCTCCTGAAAAAATTCAATGGTTTCTGCAGGAATTAGAAGAATACAGTAAAATATTTAGCTCAAGCCTAATAACAATCAAAAGAGCAGGGAGAAAAGGCTAATTTTAACTCTTTATCAGCTTTTTTATTTCTTTCTTCTCTTTTCTTTTTTATCTTTTATTTACTATGTTCATCTTTGAATTTGTCATCCTCATCTATTCCGTTATTCTCCATGAAATCGCTCATGGCTTTGTTGCCGACCGACTCGGCGACCCAACAGCCAGATTATCCAAGCGACTCACCCTGGATCCTCGTCCCCACATTGACCCCCTTATGACAATTGTTTTGCCCTTGATTCTGATGATCTCCGGAGCCGGCATCATCTTTGGCGCCGCCAAGCCTGTTCCTATTGACCCCTTCAATTTCCGGGAACCAAAAAAGGACACAGCCCTGACTGCTCTGGCCGGCCCGGTAACCAATATTCTCATCGCGATCTTCTTTGCCCTTCTCTTACGTTTGAGCAATTTATTTGTTCTTAACGACTCTCTCTTCTCTTTTCTCTCTTCTCTTTTCTCTACCGGGGTATTTTTGAACGTGGCCCTTGCCCTCTTCAACTTGTTTCCTTTACCCCCGCTTGACGGCTTTAAAGTCCTCCTGGGCATCCTTCCCGACGGTTTGGCCCGTGATCTCGCGGGTTTGGAACGGTTCGGCTTCACCCTGATCCTCATCGTCCTCCTTTTCTTCCCCAACCTAATCTTCGGCCTCATCTCCCCGCTCATCCATACCCTGACCACGCTCCTTCTCCCGTAACCGCTTTCTTCTTTCTTCTCTCTTCTCTCTTATTTCTTATTTCGTTTTTCCCTCTTGCCAAAAGCCGCCAATATTCATTAATCTAAATACAGAATTTCTCTGAGAGAGAGGTGAAAAATATGTTAGGACACGGATGGCATTGTGAATGCGTCGTCTGCAAAACCGGAAAAGGCATCGGTCTGATCCAAGTCTGCGAGCGCTGCGATCACCCAAGCCACAAAAAAGCCAAGAAAGGATCAAAGAGATAAATTCCAAGACGGTAGATGATAGACAAACTCTTCTCTATCCTCTACTTTCTGTCTTCCACCACCATCTTCAATTCTCTAGGTTCTATTTTTGAACTTGCGAGCACCACGAGCTCTGCCCGTTGGTGACCTGCCTGCCGGCAGGCAGGAGCAAGCTCGAAAAGAATACTTGGCGAAGCCACGTCAGACGTGGCGAAACCGTCCGCCAATGGCGGACCACGGGCTTTGCCCGTGGAGGTTCATTAGGCTACCGCCTTACTGCTTTATTCGGTTACTGCTTTATTTTCAGTCTCCCTTGGAGAGCGCCTCGAGGAATTCTTCGTTGTTTTTTGTCTTCTCCAGTCTCTCGATCAAAACTTGCGTCCTCTCTGAATCATTGAGAAGGTGCAGCATTTTAATCAAAGTGTCCAGTTTGGCCAAAGTTTTTTCATCCACCAACCGTTCAAAATTTCTCGTCCCGGACCGGCCCACATCAATCGCCGGATAAATTCTCTTCTCAGCCAACCTCCGGTCCAAATGCAACTCCATGTTGCCCGTCCCCTTAAACTCCTCATAAATCAAATCATCCATCCTTGAGTCCGTGTCCACCAAAGCCGTCCCAATAATAGTCAGCGACCCGCCGTCTTCCACACACCGCGCCGCTCCCAAAAATTGCTTGGGCGGAAAAAGGGCCGCCGGGTCAAAACCCCCGGACAAGGTCCTTCCAGAGGGCGGAATGGACAGGTTATACGCCCGGGCCAGCCGGGTAATCGAATCCAAAAGAACCACCACATCTTTGCCCATCTCTACCAATCGCTTAGCCCGGTCCATTGTAATCTCCGCCACCCGCACTTGTTCCCGCGGTGTCTGATCAAAATTGGAAGCAATCACTTCACCCTTGGTGCTCCTGGTAATATCCGTCACTTCCTCCGGCCGCTCTCCCACCAGGGCCACCATCAAATGAAAGTCCGGGTAATTCGTGGTAATCCCGTTGGCAATTTCCTTAAGAAGCCACGTCTTGCCCGCTTTCGGCGGGGAAACTATCAGTCCTCTCTGTCCTCTGCCAATCGGCGCTATCAGATCAATAA
>CAZRUW010000109.1:0-3739 GCA_964603445.1 uncultured Gammaproteobacteria bacterium
CTCATTTGCTCAGCCATACGTATACCAATATTACGCGATCGCAGAAATCTGGTCAACAGGTAAGTCAAGTTGCAACAGTTCACACTTCTGACATAAAATTGCGGTTTTGAGCACGGAATACACCAGAGTTTTTTAGTAGTCCATGCCTGGCGTGTTAGAACTGTGAACAGTTACCTACTTGACAACTACTCTATTGATATATATTAATAGAGTACCATGACTCAAATAAGCAGGAAACCTCTTAATCCCCAGGTCGAGCAGAGAATATATTTCGTTCTCTTTAATACCCTCGCTAAAACCATAAAACCTGAAGAAGTCCAAGTCCTGCTTGAAGATTTGATAACACCAGTCGAAAGGGTCATTCTCGCAAAACGCCTTGCCATTGCCATCCTTTTGCTCAAGGGGTGGAGCTATGACTCCATCAAACAAACCCTGCGGGTCACACCCACGACTGTTTCCAAAGTCAACTGGTGGCTCAGATACCGGGGAAACGGGTTCAAAAAAGCTTTCGACAGATTAATGAAGGAAAACGGCGTTGCAGAGATAATTGACGACTTCAAAGAAGCCCTGCTGCAAACAGAAAAACCTGCAGCCTACAAATCCGCCCGCTGGCAAAATCGATCCGAAAGAGGCCGGGAAATCTACCAGTCAAGAAAATCCCGAAGCGTCATCTAAATCAACCCCATCTTTTCTCTCACTTCCGCCAAGGTTTCCCGGGCAATTTTTGAAGCGTACTCTTTCCCCTGCGCCAAAATTTGGTCCACTACCTCGGGGTGAGCTTCGAAATATTTTCGCCGCTCTTGAATCGGTTCTAATTCCTCGAAAATAGCTTTGGCCAATTCGTCTTTTAATACTTGATACTTAATACCTGAAACTTTATACTCCTCCCGGTACTGTTGTGCCCGGTCGTGTCCTTCAAACAGTTCCACCAATGTCACCAAATTCGCCGCCGGTCCGGTTTCCGGAAACTTCTCCCCCTTTCCCGAATCTGTCACCGCCTTAGCCAGTTTATTCTTAACCGTCTCCAGATCATCAGTCAGCGAAATATAACTCCCTTCCACACTTTTACTCATCTTCCCTTCCCCCAACAGTGAAGGCACATACCTGCCTGGCGTGTCAAACCGCTTCGGTTCCGGGAAAGTTTCCCCGAACATGGCGTTAAATTTCCGGGCAATCTCTCTGGCTACTTCCAAATGCGGTTCCTGGTCAATCCCCACCGGCACCAATTCTGCCTTGTACAAAAGAATGTCCGCCGCCATTAAAACCGGATAATACAACAGTCCCAAATTCACATATTCCGGAAACTGAATTTTCTTATCTTTATAGGTTGGTAAGTCTTCTAATCTGCTTACCTGATAAATCGTGGACAAAAAATAAGACAAAATTATATGCTCGTCTGATTGAATCATGACATGGCATTTTTTCGGCTCCAGGCCGGCGGCTAAATAGTCAACCACCACTTCTTTAATGTTAACCCGCAAATCCGGCGGCTTATAGGGCGTCGTAATGGCGTGGTACACCATCACCCCGAAAATGCAGTCAAAATCGTTTCTTTCCTGAAGAGCGATCATCCCTTTTGCCCCGCCCAAATAGTTCCCCAGGTGCAATTTGGAACTTGGTCTCATCCCCCCAAAAACACGTTTCTTAGAACCGCCCATTTCTTTTTGTACCTCAGTAATTTCAACAACTTCGCTATTTGGAAGCTTACGAAGGTCTAAAGATTTGTAACGAAAACTACAAGTAAAACTACCTGTCCCGCCAGTCAATAGCTCTTTTTCAAAAAGTTTTTTATCCAGCAAAGTCTTAAGTCCCGGATTGTAAACGCGGGCAGCACCAACAGGCATCGAGGTAATCTCAACAAACTCTTTCCCGTTTGCCATCCGCAACTCTTTGATTCCCAAAACTTTTTTAATTTTTCCAAAATCCAGACGGCAATCGTCGCGACGAATAACAGCCATAAATTGGCTGTCTGCCTTCATTATCATTGTTGAAAGCCCGTCAGCCAACGACAGGCCAAGATATCCCTGGACCTCAGCCGGGGTACGCAAATCAGGATGCTCCTTAATTTGATGACCAACACCCAATCCTTTAAGTTGCTCGCTGTATTCCTGAACTTTCTTATCAATCATACGCCCTCCTTCTATAATACCCAACTGCCGGCCTGTCCGCCAGGGCTTAGTTTCTCCTATTTTTTGACTCACGGGACGGCAGCACACCAACCGTCCCGCTCACCAGTCCGTCAAATTAAATCGGCACCTCTGTAAATCTCCGCTAACGTTACAGGTGCTTTCGTGCGACCCGAACTCTCCGTCAAATACACCAATATTGCATATCTCATGTATTCGCCCGTCCTTTCCTAATTGGTTCGTCATAAAAGGACAAACGTGTTCGCTCATATTCAGTCCTCCAAAATCTTTACCCCTAAATCCCTCTCGCAACCCCGGGCGAACTTCTTATAAATATCCAAAACCCCTTCATCTCTCAGTAAATTCTCCTGATATTGTGACAACTCGGCCAATAACACTTTGTAACCATACCCCTTCCCTTTCACCACTCCAGCCACAAAATTCGGCGGCGGCTCGTCATAAAAAACAATATTCGATCCGGGTTCTCCAAATACCGGGCCGTTCCTCCAGTCAACCAAATCAATTCCGTTTGATCCCAAGGCCACATTTGTCCTGTTAAAAATCTTTTTCACCACTTCCGCTGGCTCATTTGCCGCTATCGCCTCCTGAACGTAATATGTCGTCCTGACTCCTTTTTCTTTGGCCTGATCCATAATTTGGTTCACCAATTGAAACGAGTCCACCAGTCCCCCAAAAGGCACCCGTTTCCCCAACTCGCCCCAACTTTTCACCCACGAAGCCAAAGTCGCTCTCGGTTCCCGGCAAATTCCTATTAAATGAATCTTATCTGCCGGATACCCTCTTTCAATAAATTCACTTACCGGATCAAAAAACTCGGCCTCAGTCTTTAGCCCCAAAGTTTCTTTTTCCAGGATCATATCCGGACTATCAATAATCAAGTCAACAATTGGTTGCCCCTCTTCATATGCCCTTCTCATCGACTTAATAGCCTGCATATGAGAGACAACTCCTGCCCGGGCAAAGACATTACTCAGGGCCGTCGTCCCAGTACGACAGGGCCCCACGACCAAAACCATCTCCGGCGGATCGTCTCGGACAAAAATGTGATCGCGCGTTACCGCCTGAAATTCCTCCGGGTTCCTCGTTGTGAAAACTCTTTTAGCCATATCAACTTCAGTATCAGAAATAACTACCCTTTTACTAATATCCTTACCAAACCAAACTCTGGCCGCCTTCCGGCACCCCAGAGCCTCCGACATTTTCGCCCTTCATAACCATAATTTTTTCGCTAACCAACCACCAAAAAAACCCTTGCAAAATTTCCACAACAATACAGTGGAAAAAATGCAAGGGCTTTCTACGACGGTGCCACCTCGCTTTATTCTCCCAAAAAAAGCTTCCCCAACGAAAGCTTAAGTTTGAGAAAACCTCATTTATGCAAACTCCGCTTGCGCGACATTTGTTGCTTGACTTTTTTATGGTGAAAATCTCCGCTGAGATTTTTACCATTACGGTTTCGCCTCCGGCGCATATTCTTGCGCACCTTGCCCCGCATAATCATGAAAAAGCGTGGCACGGCCCGGTTCCAACCTTCCGGGTCACAGGTTTTATTAAACTGGACAAATTATAAACTTCTCCGGGCTAAAAGCCCG
>CAZRUW010000110.1:0-9449 GCA_964603445.1 uncultured Gammaproteobacteria bacterium
CTTTTCTCCCTAGTTTGTTTATGGGCCAGTTTTAATTCCGTTACTTGTTGGTCTGTCAATGCGGGCATTACCACTATGAGATCACACTCAGAAGCCTCTTGTCAAATTTAGAGGCTACAAAATCGTGGAAGAGGGGTATACCACAGATGCAAAGTTTTTAAGAGACAGTAGCTTCAAAGCATTGCCTCTTTCCTTATATGATACATTTATGGAGTTCAAAATTTCCCTAAGACTCTTCTCATCTTTGGGAAGTAAATATGTTTTCAAATATGACAGGAAAACGCCATAATCCTGCTGGTCCATAAAAATATCCCTTTTTTCGACTCCGCGGTTATAAACATGATAGAAACTATTTTCAGCGTAAGTCTTGAGTGAGTTTTTCGCTGGCATATCATTCACTGCCTCGCAGGTGCCTCGCAGGGAGAGACCCTGCGAACCTAGAGCTAAAACATAATGTACTGATTTATTCTATCAACTTGATTTATAATCAGGAATATAGCAACAAGCAACAAGAATAGCAATTTATTTTTCCAAACTTAATACCCCGGACGTAAGGATGGGAGATGAAGTTTGCTCCGGCGTAAGCCGGACCCCGCCGTGGGCGGGGCGAAAAAGAAGATACCATGGACTTAAAAGTCCGTGGTAGATTCATTGCGATTGTGGTGAAGGAATCTCAGCCTCGCAAGGAGAGACCTTGTGAGGCTATAAAGTGAAACTATGCTGACTGCAGTTCTTTTTATCTATTGGCCGGAGGAGGAAAACTATGTTGAAGCCTGTCTTCAAAGTTTGGCCTTCGCTGACGAAATTCTGGTCATTGATAACGGGGCTACTCCCAAGACTCTTAAGATAGTCAGAAAATATACGGACAAAGTTTACCATTCCACTTTCGACAATTTTGCCGCCCGCCATAATCTGGGGAAAGACAAAGCTGCCGGTGACTGGTTGCTTTACATCGACTCTGATGAACGGGTCTCCCGACAGTTGGCATCGGAAACTAGGGAAGTTCTCCAAAACCCCGGTGCCAGCGCCTACCAGCTGCACCGGGTCAATTTTTTTCTGGGGAAAAAAGTTCGCTTTGGCGACCGCTACCCTGATCTGGTGACCAGACTTTTTAAAAAAAGCGACCTGGTCGGTTGGGAAGGAGAGATTCACGAGTCTTCAAAGGTCAAGGGTCCGATTGCCACTCTTTTCTCCCCCTTATATCACCTGACCCACCGGGACATCTATTCCATGATGGCCAAAACCGTCAATTTTGCCGAGCATGAAGCCAGACTGCGGCTGGCGGCTTCTCACCCCAAGATCGTCGGCTGGCGGCTTGTTCGTGTTTTTCTGACCGAGTTTTATCAAAGATTAATCGTTCTTCAGGGCTGGCGGCAGGGGACCGAGGGCATAATCGACGGAGCCTTCCAAGCCTTCTCCCTTTTTATTGCCTATGTTCGTCTTTGGGAACTGCAACGAAAGCCAAATCTTGTGGAAACTTACCGGGAAATTGACCAAAAGATACTTGAAGGAAAAACTGACCTCTAGGATATATATGAAAGTCGGCATTTTCAGCCCATATTTTCAGACTTTCGGCGGGGGAGAAAGATATGTTCTCACGGTGGCAGAATATTTTCTTAAACGAGGCGACCGTCTGGACATCTTTTGGAGCGGGGAGAAAGATGTCGCCAAGATCAAAGACCGTTTCGACATAGACCTTTCCAGGGCCAATTTTGTCCGGGATATTTTTCATAACCATACCAATTTGCTTCAAAAGTTGGCTGTCAGCGCGACCTATGACCTTATTTTTTTTCTCTCCGACGGCAGCATCCCTTTCAGCCTGGCCGGAAAAAACATCCTTCATTTCCAACAGCCGTTTCATGATAATTCGCAAAATACTCTCCTAACTAAAGTAAAATTGCTAAATTTCGGGCACATCGTTTGCAACTCTCACTTTACCAAAAGTTATATCGACCGTACTTATGGAGTCAAAAGTGAAGTTATCTATCCGCCCGTCGATGTCGAAAAATTCTTGGCCGGGAAGAAAGAAAACATTATTCTGTCCGTCGGCCGTTTTTTCGGGCCGTCCCATCCCAAAAAACAGGAAGTCTTAATTGCCACCTTTAAAAAAATGACCGATATAAAAGGTTGGAGGCTGATCCTAATAGGCGCCGTCACCCCCGGATCAGAGAAATTTATTGATCCTCTTCGAAAAAAGGCGGCCAATTACCCGATTACTCTTATTACCGACAGCTCTTTCAAAATTCTTCGTGACTATTACTCCCGGGCCAAAATCTATTGGCACGCGACCGGTTTTGGGCAGGATTTGGAAAAATATCCTGAAAGAGCCGAGCATTTTGGGATCACTACCGTTGAGGCTATGGCTGCCGGCTGCGTCCCGATTGTTTTTGCCGGCGGGGGACAAAAGGAGATTGTTGTTGAGGGCCGAAACGGTTTCTTTTGGAGCACAACCAGGCAGTTGAAAGACAAAACTCTGGCTTTAATGCGAAAACCCGGGGTTTGGGAAGACTTATCAAAAAAGGCCATTATTGGGTCAGGGGAATTTAGTAAAGAAAAGTTTTTTAAAAGACTGGATGAAATTGCTTAAATATTTTCCCATCTTTTTTCTTTTGGTTTACTGCCTGGTTGTCTTTTCCCCAGTGATTTCCAATAAGTTGCCGATACCGTCCGATACTATCGTCGGTCTCTATCATCCCTGGCGCGACGAGTTAGCCAATATTTATCCCAACGGCGCGCCTTTTAAAAATTTTCTAATTACTGACCCGGTCCGCCAACAGTATCCTTGGCGAAATCTGGCAATTGGATCACTGCGCAAAGGAGAACTGCCTCTCTGGAATCCTTATTCATTTTCCGGGACACCGCTTCTGGGAAATTTGCAGTCTGCCGCTTTCTACCCGTTCAATATTCTCTTGGTCGTTTTTGGGTTCCCTACAGGATGGTCAATCATGATTGTTTTGCAAGTGTTGTTAGGGGGAACATTCATGTGGCAGCTGCTTCGTCACTGGAAACTCCACCCTCTGGCCCAAACTCTCGGCGTTTTGTCCTGGGTCGGGTCCGGCTTTTGGGTCTCATGGCTGGAATGGAATACGCTGGTCCAAACAGTTCTTTGGCTGCCGCTCTTGCTCCTTCTGGTAGATAAAATTTTCTTTTCTCAAAAGAAGACGCTATGGCTTGGCCTCTTTTCGATAAGTTTAGCCACCAGTTTTTTCGCCGGCCATTTACAAACATTTTTCTATCTGGCGTTAGTTGTGGCCGGATATATTGCTGTCAGAATATGGCAAACTAAAAAATATAAATATTTATTTGTCTTTCTTCTCTCTTCTCTTTTATTTCTTATTTTAACGTTTGTCCAGTGGTGGCCCTTTATTAAATTTTTAACCTTGTCGGCCAAAGAGGTTGACCCGAATGTTTTGACCCGTCCCGACTGGTTTATTCCCTGGCAAAACCTGGCGCAATTTATTGCCCCGGATTTTTTCGGCAACCCCGCGACCCTGAACTATTTCGGCGTCTGGAACTATCAGGAGTTTGTTGGTTACATCGGTATTGCCGGTCTTCTGTTTGCCGCCTTTTCCATTTTCCGCCGGGACAAAAAAACGCTTTTCTTCTGCCTGCTGCTTTTTCTTTCTCTTATTTTCGCCCTGCCGACCTTTTTGGCCCAAATTCCTTTTGTCCTCAAACTTCCCCTGATCTCTTCGGCCCAACCGTCGCGTCTTATGGTCCTAATCGACTTTTCTCTGGCCATTCTCGCTGCTTTAGGCCTGGATTACTTTTTGGCCGGTAAACTCTCTTTTAAAAAGATTTTAACGCCTGTAGTAATAATTTCTTTCTCCACCGGTTTTCTTTGGCTGGCAGCCTACCGCTTCGGACTGACGGTCAGCCTGAAAAATCTTATTTTACCGACTGTTCTAATTGCAGCCTCAATTTTCCTTCTAATTTCCTCTCAGTTATTGAAAAAATGGCGAAGAACCCTCGTTGTTCTTCTCCTTCTGCTGTCTCTTTTTGATCTTTCCCGGTTTTTTTCCAAGTTTGAATCCTTTTCTCCCAAAGAATGGCTTTTTCCAAACACAAAAATCACCACGTTTCTGCAGGGACAGAGTAAGAACGGGGTTTTTCGTGTTGCTGCCCTTGATGACAAAATCTTGCCCCCGAATTTTTCCACTATGTACAAAATCCAGACCGTTTCCGGCTATGATCCGCTTTTCCTGCGCCGCTACGGCGAATTTATTGCCTCGATTGAATCTGATAAATCACGGGTTAATTCGCCCCTTTCCTTTAATCGCATCATCACCCCTAAAAACTATCTCAATCCGGCTTTTTCTCTTTTGAATGTTAAATACTATCTTAGCCTTTCGGACATAGACCGGAAAAATTGGGAGCTGGTGTTTCGGGAAGGGAAAACCCGGGTTTATGAAGACAAAAATGTCCTGCCAAGAGCCTATTTTGTCGAAGAAGTTCAAGTTTTTCGCTCACCGGTAAAATCTATGGATTATCTTTTACAACAATATACCTTCCAAAAAACGGCTATTGTTGAAGGGAATAAAATTGAAGAGATGTTCCAATTTTCTCCTTCAACGGGAGAAGCAATGATATCAACATACTCTGAAAATAAAGTGGTCATCAAAACAAAAAACAAAGGTAAGGGATTTTTAGCTCTGTTAGATAGTTATTATCCTGAATGGAAAGCCACGGTTGACGGTCAACCGACGAAGATCTACTTAACTGACTATACCTTCCGTGGAGTCATCGTTCCTGCCGGGAATCACACCGTCCGATTCTCTTTATGAAACTGTCAATTATTGTTCCGGTTTATAACGAAAAAAAGACCATTGCCCTGATTTTAAAGAAGCTCCGGAATTTGGATCTGGGGAAATGGGCGAAAGAAATTATTATTGTTGACGATTCTTCCACCGACGGCACATCAGATGTTGTGGAGGAAATCCGTCTCAAAAATGTTTTTGTGATTCATCACTTAAAAAATCAGGGCAAAGGGGCTGCTATCAGGACCGGTCTTTCTAAGGCCACCGGCGATTTGGTCATCATCCAGGATGCGGATTTGGAATATAACCCAAATGACATCCGCTCCCTTCTGGTCACCTCTGAAAACAATCCCGGCTATGTGATTTACGGTTCCCGTTTCCGGGGCCGCCACGAAGATACCGTGTTTGGTCACAAGACGGGCAACCAGCTGCTGACATCTTTTACAAATCTCCTTTTTGGTTCGAGTATTTCCGATATGGAAACCTGCTATAAATTAATCCCGAGGGAATATATTCGCCAAATCAAGCTGAAAAGTAACCGGTTCAACTTCGAGCCGGAAATAACAGCTAAACTTTTAAAACAGAATATTGGTATTCTGGAGGTACCGATTAGCTATAACAAACGGGGCTTTTCCGAAGGGAAAAAGATTAAATGGTGGCGTGACGGGATTGCCGCCGTAACTACCTTGGTGAAATACCGTTTTTTAGATTGATGTTTGGGAAATTTACCGTTATCACCCTGTTGTTAATTATCCTGCTGGCCGCCGGTCTTCGGTTCTTTCGGATTACTGCCAATCCGCCGGGACTCAACTCCGACGAAGTCGCTATCGGCTACAATGCTTACTCCATTTTGAAAACCGGCCGTGACGAGTATGGTCAATCGTTTCCTTTGGCCTTTCGCTCTTTTGACGACTATAAGCCGCCGCTCTATATCTATTTGACCGTCCCTTCCGTGGCCCTTTTTGGCCTTAACGAATTTGCCGTTCGTTTCCCCTCAGCCCTTTTGGGAATCGGCGCTGTCCTTCTCACCTTCTTTTTAACTTACGAAATTCTTAGTTACAACAAGTTACTATCTAGTTACAACCCAGTTTCAATCAGTCTCCTCGCGAGTCTCCTTCTGGCCCTTTCTCCCTGGCACATCCAGTTCACCAGGACCGCGTACGAAACCGGAAGCCTGGCTTTTTTCACCAGTCTTGGACTCCTTTTTCTCATCAAGGGTAAGAAAAAAACCGGATACTTGGTTCTAAGCTCCATAGTTTTCGGTTTGGAAACCTATCTCTACCAGGCAGCCCGGGTTTTTGTCCCCGCCTTTGTCTTTTTGGCTGTTCTGATTCTTTTTTGGCGGGAAATTCGCTCTAATCTTCTCCGGTTAACCGTTTTTTCCGTGGTTCTATTCCTTACTGTCCTTCCCAATCTCTATGTCACCTTCTCTCCCAAAGGGCTGCTCCGTTTCCAGGGAACCAGCGTCTTTCAGGATGTCCAGCCAAAGGAACGCTCGACGCAATATAAAATTACGGATTGGCTGAGAAACGATAACAAGGCCGTTTTGCTGTTTCATCGCGATTTTCTTGCCTATTTCCAGCCGATCCTTATCGGCTACCTGTCTCATTTCCGGCCCGATTTCCTCGTGGCCAACAATGCCAATCCCAAAAATGCCTACGTCCCCGAAGTCGGCTTAATGTATCTTTGGGAACTGCCTTTTCTTCTTCTGGGTCTTCATTTTTTGCTGGCAAAAAAAGACAAGACTCCCTTTTTGCTTCTTTTTGCCTGGATGTTGTCCGCCCCGATTGGAGCGGCGGTTACTAATAATGTTCCCAGCTCGGTGCGAACGGCCGCTTTTTTGCCCTCTCTCCAAATTGTCACCGCTATTGGGTTTTGGGAGTCTGTGATGCGATTTCGTTCTCTTGCCGGCAGGTATTTCCGGCACTCTCTTTTAATTTTTCTTTTTATTGTTCTTTGGGGAACGGCTTTTTATCTTCATATGCTTTTTGTTCATGCCCCGGTAAGCGGTTCCAAGAACTGGTACTTTGGCTATAAAGATGTCGTCAGAGAAACCCAAAAACTGGCCCCCGAATATAATCAGGTGATTGTCTCCACCGGTTTGGATGAGCCTTACATCTTTTTCCTGTTTTTTGAAAAATATGATCCGGCAAAATACCAGAAAGAGGGAGGAACCGTCTCCGGAGGTTTTGCCGAAGACCGGAATCATTTTGGAAACTATCTTTTTAAACCTATTAATTGGTCAAAGATGAAAAAAAACAAAAATACCTTGTTTGTTGGTTTGTCTTCTGATTTTCCCACAGAAGCCCATATTATGAAAAAATTCTCCTATCTGGACGGCACCCCGTCTGTTTTCTTTGCCGAAAGTGAGGAAAAATGAAGAAGCCATTTTTAATTCCCTTGCTTATCCTTATCGTCATCACTTCTCTGGCCTTTGTGCTTCGTTTTTATCAAGTGACTGCTAATCCCCCCGAACTTTACATTGATGAGGTCGCCATAGGTTTTAACGCTTACTCCATTCTGCAGACCGGCCGGGACGAGTGGGGAAATCCCTATCCCTTTCTGTTTCGTTCCTTTAATGACTATAAACCGCCCCTGTACATTTATACCGTGGCTCTATTCGAAAAATTCCTCGGACCCACGGCCTTGGCTGTCCGCCTCCCGGCTGTCATCTCCGGCACCCTCACGGTGCTTTTTGTCTATTTTTTAACAAGGGAACTGCTTTTAACAAGTGACAACAAGTTACCACTTAGTTACCAAGTTACTGTAAGTTTACTCACGAGTTTGTTGCTGGCAATCTCTCCCTGGCACTTGCAATTCACCCGGGCCGGTTTTGAAGCCAGCCTGACGCTATTATTTATAGTCATTGGGGCCTGGTTATTCTTGCTATCCCTTCGTAAAAAAATTTGGTTTCTTCTGCCGGCGCTTCTTTTTTTCTCCCTGGCAACCATGACCTATCATAATGCCCGCGTCTTTATCCCGCCTTTTTCTCTGGTTCTCTTCCTGTTGTTTTGGGAAACCATCCGGAAGAATATTTTTTTGGTGACCGTAATGATCCTTCTGGTCCTGACTGTAAATCTGCCCTATCTGTCCACCTGGTTTTCTCCGGAAGGAAGAGCGCGTCTTATAAGCGAGAGCCTTTTAACCCAACCGGGCAATTTGCTGGTAAACATCCAGCAAAATTTCGTCGGCAATTTCTCCTTGGATTATTTATTTTTCCATGGCGATCAGGCCGGCCGTCATTCCGTTAAAAAATTGGGTGAACTCTATCTTTGGCAATTGCCCTTTTTGGCAGTCGGCTCATATCTGCTCATTAAAAATCGTGATAAAAATTCTGTCATCCTCCTTTCCTGGCTGCTTCTGGCGGCTGTGCCGGCAGCCATCACCAAAGTGTCCCCCCATGCCCTCCGTGGATTTATTATGGTAATTCCTTTAACAATAATTTCTGCTCAGGGTGTTGTTAAAGCAACCAAAGAATTCCCTAAAATTTCTCTTTTTCTTATCCCCGTAGTCTTATTCTCCCTTGCTCTCTATTTGCACCTTTATTATTTTCATTACCCCAAAGCCTACGCCGCTGACTGGGGCGACGGTTCCGGAAAAGCGGTTAAATACCTCCAAAAAGAAGCCGCCAATTATGACCAGATTTTTGTCTATAAAGACCTCTCTCCCATGTACCTTCTTTTTTATCTGCCCTTTGATCCTAAGACGCTTCAGAACCAAAATCATAATCTGGATACGCTGGGAAAATACCAATACTTCAATTCCTTAAACCCTGCCGTTAAAAGAAATCCGTTAAAAAAGAGCCTGATAGTTGCCCCACCGTTCATAATAGGAAAAGATTTAAATGTCTTACAGGAAATAAGAATGGTCAACGGCAATGCCGCCTTCGAGATTTATGAATTTTAATTTTTCCTGCATTAGTAGTAGGATTCTTTTGGATCTTCCCCATCAAATTTGGGAAGCACAATCCTTTGATCCGGCAGGACAGATTTTTTTGACCAGGCTTTTTCATAACAAAATCCTTTTTCTTCTTAATAACTATCTTCGCTGTTACCTTTCATACTTTTCTCCGGAATTTATCACCAACGCTTTTACTGTGATTGGCTTAGGTTTTTTCCTTTTAGGGCTCTACTATGTAATCACCAAAAGACAATGGGTTATCCTGGCGACACTTCTGACTGCTCCGATCTTTCCCCTCTTTGAGATTCCATCAACAGTGGTTATTAGGGGCGCGGCTATTTATCTTGCAATCATTTTAGTCATGGGCTATGGTATTTGGAGCCTAGTAAAGAAAGCAGAGGCACGATGAAGAAGTATTTGCTCCTGGCCATTATTGTTTTCCTGGCTTTCTTTCTGCGTGTCTATCGTTTGGACCAAGTGCCGCCCTCTTTGTACTGGGATGAAGCCTCTCTTGGTTATAACGCCTATGCTATTTCCCAAACTCTTCATGACGAACACGGCGAATTTTTGCCCCTGACCCGTTTCATGGCTTTTGGTGATTACAAAGCCCCCGGCTATATCTATGCGGCTGCCCTGTCTGTCAAATTTCTTGGCCTTTCCGAATTTTCTATCCGTTTCCCCTCCGCCCTCGCCGGGGCATTGTTAGTTCTGGTCACTTATTTTTTAGTTAAGGAGTTATTTACCAATTTTAGCCTTGGAAATTCATTGGAAATTGGAAATTGGAAATTGGAA
>CAZRUW010000111.1:0-20058 GCA_964603445.1 uncultured Gammaproteobacteria bacterium
GCTCATTAACAGAGCTGCCCACTCGGGACGAAGCAGGACGCCAAACGAGGGGTAGAACAAGCCGGCCGCGGTGGGAATGGCCAGGACATTGTAGCCGGTGGCCCAAAGCAAATTTTGAACCATTTTGGAGTTGGTCTTGCGACTCAGAGAAATAGCCTTAACAACATCCAGAGGATCATTTTTCATCAGGACGATGTCGGCTGATTCCACAGCCACGTCCGTGCCGGCGCCGATGGCAATCCCGACGTGCGCCTGGGTCAAAGATGGAGCGTCATTGACACCATCCCCGACCATGGCCACGGTATTACCGCTTTTTTGCAACTGTTTCACTTTATCGACTTTCTCCTCCGGTAAAACCTGGGCAAAAATTGTATCCACACCTAATTGTTGGCCAACCGTATCAGCCACATCTTTAGTATCACCGGTGAGCATGGCGGTTTTAATTCCCATTTGGTGCAGTTTCTCGATGGCTTCCTGGGAATCTTCGCGGACAATGTCGGCAAGCAAAATCGTTCCCGCCAACTTTTTGTCAATCACGACATAAACCGGAGTTTTTCCCTTAACCTGACTTTCATCAAGGTTAGTTACCTGCTTTTCCAGGCCAAGCTGTATCAAAAGGGCCTTATTGCCCACAGCCACATTCTTACCAGAAACCTCCCCTGTCGCCCCTTTACCTGGGTATGATTTAAAGCTTTTGACTTCGGGAATATTAAGGTTTTGTTTTTTAGCTCCCTCAACAATCCCCGAAGCAATCGAGTGTTGTGAAAGGACCTCTACCGCAGCCGCCGCAGCTAACAATTTGTCACGAGTGACCAATGACGAGTGACTAATGATGTTGGTTATTCCAAACTCCCCTTTGGTCAAAGTCCCGGTTTTGTCGAAAACGACGTAATTAAGTTTCCGGGCAATCTCCAAACCTTTCATATCTTTGATTAAAATGCCGTTTTGAGCCCCCAGAGTGGTGGTAATGGTGGTCACGGTCGGGATAGCCAGGCCGAGGGCATGAGGGCAGGCGACCACAACCGCCGCTACCGCTATGGTAGCCGCAAAAACTATCCCGTGAGGTGAGATAAAAGCCCAGGCAACAAACGAAGCTGCTCCGGCAATAACCGCCACATAAAAAAGCCCGCCGGCTGCCCGGTCCGCCAGATGCTGGACATTGGGTTTGGAGCCCTGGGCCTCCCGGATAAGTTTCATTATTTGGGAGATGGCGGTATCCGCGCCGGTCTTGGCCACCTCAACGGTCAAGGAACCATCCTGATTGAGAGTGCCGCCAACCACTTTGTCACCCGGCTTTTTGCTCACCGGCCGGGACTCGCCGGTGATCATGGACTCGTCAACAGAGCTTTCACCAGTGATAACCACCCCGTCGATGGGGACTTTTTCTCCCGGTTTGACTAAAACCCGATCACTAATTTTGACGGCGCTGGTAGGAACGTCTACAATGTCTTTTCCCTTGAAAAGATGGGCTGACGGCGGAATCAGTTTCGCCAGCTCGGAAAGAGCTCCGGTGGCTCCCCGCACCGCCCGCATTTCCAGCCAATGGCCCAGAAGAAAGACAGATATTAATGTGGAAATTTCCCAGTACAAAGATTCTCCGGGGAAAAGGAAGGTGGCGGCGACGGAAAAAGCGTAGCCGACGGTGATAGCAAAAGCCACCAAAGTCATCATTTGCGGATTTTTATGAGACAGTTCTCCCTTTGAAGCCCTAAAAAACGGTATTCCGCCAAAAAAATAGATAAATGTGCCTGTCAAAAACAAAACTATTTCCCGCCCAGAGAAGATGAAATTAAAACCCAGCCACTTTTGGATATTGGGAGAGAGGGCCATCGCCAGGAGCACGAAAGGCAAGGTCAGAAAAAATCGGCGCTGAAAGTCTTGCTCCGCGCCCGGTGAGCGGCGGTGCGCCTCGTGGCCATAAGCTCCTTCTTTACTCGTGTCACCCGCACCCATTGGCACCAGCTCCATCCCGCACTTAGGACAATTACCCGGTTTATCAGAAATAACATCCGGATCCATGGGACAGGTATAAAGAGTGTTTGTACTGGCGGTTTGGCTTATCTCACCATGGTTGTGGTCTTTCATGGACACTGAGCCGGTTTCTTTCCCTTCCTCGACTAATTTCATTCCGCACTTAGGGCAAGTGCCGGGTTTGTCTGACTTGACCTCTGGGTGCATGGGACAGACGTACATTTTCATATATTTACTGGTGTATCCTCTTAAATAATTTTAAGAGTTCTCCGGTTGCTTTGTCCTTTTCATTTTGAAGCTGGTCTATGACATGCGTTTTTAGATGTCTTTCAAAAATGAGGCCGTCGAGACTTTTAAGAGAATTTTGGATAGCCAGGCTTTGGTTAAGAAGATCGATACAATATTTATCTTCCTCAATCATCTTTAAAAGGCCATCCAGTTGACCCCTGATTATATTGATTCGCTTTTCGGCGGACCGCTTGACACTTTTAGTTGATTTCATATAAGCTATATATAATACCCCCAGGGGGTATTTGTCAAGACCCATTTTTCAGGAACCGTGGAGTGATAAGATAAGCATAATGGACAAATCCCGGAAATATTGCCAGAAGATAAGTCAGGCGCTGAGTGAGCGATTGGGATTATCGGCGCTATCTTATCCGGTGCCGGAGCACAGCCAAATTCTGCCATACCTGTTGGGCGGATTGGCCTTGACCACCTTTGGAATGCTCTTTATCAGCGGCCTCTACCTGGCACAGTTTTACAATCCGAATCAACTTGCTTCCAATGCCAGTGTTTTATACCTCATTTCCCGGGTACCGTTTGGAAATTTTGCCCGAAGCTTGCATTTTTGGTCGGCCAACGTCCTTTTTATCTTAGTCCTCCTTCACTTGATCCGTGTATTTATCACCGGCAGTTACCGGAAACCGCGGGAGTTCACCTGGCTGTCCGGTCTGGGGCTTTTGGGGGTTACGATGGCTTTTATTTTTACCGGCACCACGTTAAGTCTCGGTCAGGAGGGGATGGAGGCGTTGGAACATTACAGCGAAGCGGGATTACTTTTGGGACAGTTTGGGATCTGGTTTACCGGCTCTTTCAGCGCCAGCGTGCCTTTGATCGGCCGAATATACATAACACACATTTCCATTCTGGTCATGCTGTTTGGCTTATTTATTGTAACCCACCTCTTCCTGATTAAAGTTCACGGTCTGGCCCCGAAGAGCACCGAAGAAAAGACTAATCCCTTCATCCGACATTTAAGAAAACTGGCTGGTTGGAGTTTAATTCTGACTGCTATCGTCGCCAGCCTGGCCCTCGTCTTTCCTGAGTCGTTAGGCAGTCCCGGTGCCGCCGGAGTGGAAATTTCCAAACCGCCGTGGATGTTTCTTTGGATTTACGGTTTGGAGAACCTGTTTGGCATAAGCTCACTTATTTGGGGCCCGGGATTACTGTTTTTACTCTTAGCGGCCATTCCCTTTTTAGACCGATCAGCAGACAATTCTTTTCGCCGGCGGATTTGGATTTTGACCTTCGGGGCAATAATCGCCTTAGTTTTAATCTTTCTAAGCCTGAACGCATGGTTTTCACCGGTAGCCATGCCCCAGGAAGGATTGCCCCCGCCGCAGCGGAGCTGGTCTTTGGTACAGGTAACGTATGCCCACGGAATGCCGTCACTGACTTTCACTCCAACGGTAGTTTCCCCTGGAGGAAGCGTCACTGTTAACGGCGACGGATTAAAAACGGATGGAGAGTATCAGATTTATCTTACCGGTACCGGGGGGTCAGTGGTGTTGGGAATGGGGAAAGTAGAGAAAGGCAAAGACAGCTTTGAGGCAGATTTAATAGTCCCGGCTCATTTGCCCGGTGACAGGTACTCCCTAAGCATCAAAGGTATCAAAGGCCCGTCAATTTCCCTGACTGCCCCATTACAACTGGCCGTCCAACCGATTGTCCCAGTCAAAGTTGGGGAAACTCCCACCTATACGAAGCGCCCGATTAGCCAAGATGAAAAGCCTTGGATTGTTGGTTTAATCATAATTTCTTTGGTTTCCGGTGGTTTTCTAATTCTAATCTAAAAAGTTAGGAGGTGAGGAAAATGAAGATGGATAAGCTCGTTATCGCCAACGCGCTGGCCGTGACGTCTGCCGTTGCCTGGATTGTCTGTTCAGCTTTTGTCTGGCTGTTGCCGGATTTATCAATGACTATCACCGGTTGGTGGGCTTACGGGCTAAACCTGACGCCGCTGGGAGCTTTCCGGTTGGATTTGACAACTTTTATTCTCGGAGGGATTACTTTGACACTGGCTTTTTGGGCGCTGGGTTACCTGTTTGGCTGGTCTTGGGAAAAAGCCAGCGGGAAATAGCAAAGCTCAGAAGTCTGGTTTTGGGAAGGTGGCCCGAAGTCTGCTGACGGTAAAACTGATAACGATTCCCAAATTGGGCAAGAGCTTGTTGTTCTTCCTGACGGCCAAGTCTAAGATAACGCCAGATCAAAACTGGAGCCATTAAAAAGGTAATCACCGTCGGCCATTGAATAAGAAAGCCGATGATGATAAGGATAAACCCCAAATATTGCGGGTGGCGAACATAAGCATACGGGCCGGTGGTAGCTAGAATATGTTTTTTGGCAGCGTTGTAGAGGACTTTCCAAGCGGCGCCGATTAAAAGGATACCGCCAATAATGAGAACATTGCTGAGAATATGTAACCAGTTAAAGTGAGGGTCTCCCTGAACACGTAAAAATGTCTCTAACAGATGACCGTTATTATGGGAGAAATCAATTCCCAAACGGTTGCCAAAAACAGAGGTCAGGAGAAAAACCGTTAGGGGGAAACCGTACATTTCAAAAAACAGAGCAACAATGAAAGCCATAATCAACCGGAAAGACTGCCAATCTACTTTAGTCTGAGGCTTGAAGCTGGACCAAATAAAATAACCGAAGATTCCAATATTAAGGGCAACTAACCACCATTGGCCGTAATCATATTGCATTTCCTGATTGTAGATCGCCGCCCATTAAGAATCTATGAAGATTTGCGAGGATAACAACTGCTCTCAAGCGACCTTTCAAGATCATAGGCCGGAGTTGGGGAAAATGAAATTGGAACTAATTTGTTAAAGCACTGATCTCATTCAATAGTTCTTTGTTGCGGACAGCCATATCCGTGTCATCTTGGGCAATGCGCACCACGCCATTTTTATCAATGAGCACGTATGAATGTCCAGGGAATTGGCCACGGTGCATTGATGAGGGCAAAGTTAAGACGCCGTAGGTACTAGAGACTTTCTTATCCGTGTCTAAAAGCACCGTCGCTCCAGACAGGTCCGACATTTTAGCCACCGCTTCCTGCCACTTGTCTTTCGAATCAACGGTGATACTAAGAACAACCGTATTTTTATCCTTAAACCGGGTGTCTTTGGCAAAGGCCGCCACCTGATTCCAACAGGCGGGATAGCACATTAACCCCTCGTTGAAAAAAAGAATGACATTTTTGCCCCGTAACTCCCTTAGGGTAATGGTCTTGCCATCATAGGTGGGGAGGGTAAAATCCGGGGCTGTCTTCCCCACTAAATTATCAAACAAAGTGGAATTGGCCGGTGCTCCCCCATGCATGCTGGCCATATCATCAGCTGCCGCTCCCTGGGGACCAACAAAGCTGCCGGCAGTTGGTGTTTGGGTACCATTCAACCTGATAATCAGCATAATCAGGGCGACCAGTATTGCCGTACCCAAAGCGGTAAATAACCAATCTTTAGTGTTCATTAGGTTCTCCTTTCGTGGTTTTGGCCGATTCTAACTGTTGGAGGGCTTTTTTAATAATAAATAACGTCACAAGGACAAAAAAGCCGGCCCAGACATACTCCGGAAGCAGGGAAGTATATTGCCCGAGGAACCTGATCAAACGGGCCAAATAGAGATTAAGGGTTAATTGGTAGGAACCCTGCATCGCCAGTTGATTAGTCAGGTCGAGGTAAAGAATAAGCAGTCCCAAACCCAAAAACATCAGCCCGGAGAATAAACTACTGAAGGTAACTGTGATCTGCTCCCCAAAAAGACTGTACTGAATGGGTTTTCGCAGAACCATCAGTTTAGTAGTGAAGTCAATTTTGTCCAAAAAAGAGGCCATAACAAAAAGCGGCGCGACCATTCCCAGAACATAGGCCAAAGTGTAGATTCCCCCAAGCAGAAATGAGCCGGGAAGGGCTGACAGGGCCACTACACCAGCCAGAACCGGAGCGCAACAAGTGGTGGCAATCCCGGAAAAGATTCCCAAGACAAACACTGAACCCAGACCAGCAGTCTTTAAAGTCGGATGGACGGGCGATGACATTGACAGTTGTCTGCCGGTGACCAAAGCCAATCCGAGGAAAATTAAAAATATCGCTCCGACAAAATATATTGTGTTGTGGTACTGGCTGATTAGTTGAGTAAGAAAGGCGGCTCCAAAGCCAATTGGCAAGAATACTGCTAATAATCCTAGAAAATAGACGAAAGTCATTAAAAAAACAGTCGTCTTTTGCTTAAAGATCGAGGCAAAGTAGGTGGGTAAAAGTACAGTAATGCAGCAGGGAGCAAAAAGGGCGGCCACTCCGGCAAAAAACGAGGCGATAAATGAGGCGCTAAAAAGTAAATTCATGCTTCGACAAACTCACCACCCGCAGTCCCTTTTATTGTACGAAGTAAAAGATTAAGAATTTATGAAGGCAGTAAATTGTTTCCGGGTATTTTGGTACCCGCTGTTGACAAAAGAGTTTCCTAAGTATAATATATGAATATGAATTCATATAGTTGTTGCCGGGTGGACAGTAAAAACAACCAAGCCCTGAGAAATCTCATTCCTCTGGTCAAAATCGTCGGGGAAGAAAACCGGTTAAAGATACTTTGTATCCTCCTGCGGGGCGAACATTGTGTTTGTGAACTCCAGGAACACCTGGGAGTGTCCCAAAGTCTGTTGTCTCACCACTTAAAAGACTTAAAAGAAGCGGGGATTGTTTCCAACCGCAAAGAGGGATTGAATGTTTATTATTTTCTCACTGCTAACGGTAAAAGGGTTTCCGGCTCGTTATTTAACTTAGTTGGTGTATGAAAATTCAAGTTCTGGGTTCCGGGTGCCCCACTTGCCAAAAACTTCACGAAATCGTGGAAAGATCAGTTAAAGAAATGGGGCTGGATACCGCGGTGGAATATATTACCGGCAATGAAGGGACGACAAAAATCGTGGAGCTGGGGATTATGAGCTCGCCAGTTTTGGTAGTTAACGACAAACCGGTAATGGCAGGCTTTACATCGGATGTGGAAAAATTAAAGAGTTAATCACCAAGAACATGTGACCATGGATGTTTTTTACTCAATCCAGTTATTAGCAGACCACGTGAGTTTTGGCATTGAGCCGCTTAATTTTTTCATTTACGACAGCGTCAAAATCTTTGTTCTGTTAATAGTCATTATCTATGTTGTTACTTTCCTTCGTTCGTTTGTTTCTCCGGAAAAAACCAGAAAGTTACTGACCAGAAAATTCCCCGTCGTCGGTAATATTTTGGCGGCCTTGATTGGCATTGTTACCCCATTTTGTTCCTGTTCGGCAGTACCTTTATTCATCGGCTTTATCGACAGCGCCGTCCCTTTGGGAGCGACCTTTCCCTATTTAATTTCTTCACCTATGGTCAACGAAGTGGCAGCTGTTTTGTTACTTGGTTTATTTGGCTGGCAGACAGCTGGCCTTTATATCCTTTCGGGAGTTATAATTGCGATTACCGCCGGCTTTATTCTGGGAAAATTGAAATTAGAACCATTAGTCGAAGATTATGTCTGGAAAATTAAAGCTAACCAAACGGATTTATCAACCAGGATTACCTTGAAAGACCGCTTAACCGATGCCAAAGTTTATACGGCTGACTTGGTTAAGAAAGTTTTTCCCTATGTTCTCCTGGGAGTCGGTATTGGTGCTTTAATCCACGGTTATGCTCCGGCTAATTTCCTGGCCAAAGTCGCCGGCAGAGATAACCCTTTGGCAGTTCTTATCGCGGTGGCTATCGGCGTTCCCTTGTATTCCAACGCCGCCGGAACTGTTCCCATTGTCAGCTCCCTGATCGGGAAGGGATTGCCATTAGGAACAGCCTTGGCATTCATGATGTCCGTTACTGCTTTGTCTTTGCCGGAAATGGTCATTCTGCGCAAAGTTTTGAAGCCCAAACTTCTGGCAATATATATTGCCATCCTGACCCTGGGAATCATTTTTACCGGTTATTTTTTTAATTTAATCATTTAATCGGCAGATCAACGGTAAAAGTTGAGCCGTGACCCATCTTGGACGCAACTTTAATGTTTCCATTGTGTGAGGTAATAGCTGCCTGAGCAATGGCCAGACCTAATCCCGAACCCAAAGTCCGGGCAGTTTTCCCTCCGCGGTAGAAACGGTCAAAAATGTGGGGCAAATCTTCCTTGGCAATGCCTTGACCGGTATCTTTTATCTCTATAACGGCGTTGTTCTCCTGCCCGGACAAACTCAAGGTTATGACTCCTTGCTCCGGGGTGTACTTGACGGCATTATCAATAATATTTAATAAGGCTTGGCCCAGTTTATCTCTTTTCCCTATGATAAATATGCCGCCTGTGATCTCTCCATTGACCGTAATTTTTTTGGCCAGGGCCATTTTTGCCGCTATGTCCCGAAGTTCGGCCACTTCCTGTGAAAGATTAAATCTCTCACCGGATATGACGGCATTATCGGCATCGGACCAGGCCAGGTCGAGAATATTTTTTAGGGTTGAGGCTATTCTATTAATATCCACCAGGCTTTCTGTAAATTCCCGGCGATATTCCGCGTTACTTCGTTTTTTGGAAAGAGTAATCTCAACACTGCTTTGCAAGGTGGAGAGAGGCGTCTTCAGTTCGTGAGCCACATCGGCAATGAACTGCCGTTCTCTTTTAAAGGCAAATCCCAGGCGGTCCAAAAGACTATTAAAGGTTTCTGACAGTTCTTCCAGTTCGTCACCGGTGCGGGGATTGACAATTCGTTTAGACAGATTCTCGGAACTGATTTTTGTAAGTTCTTCGGACATTTGGCTTATCGGACCCAACGCCCGTTTGGCCAAAAAGCAGCCACCGCCTATTGCCGGGATAACGGAGATAACAAGAATGACCGTCAATATTAGCAGTAAATTCTCCAGAGAACTTTTGATGACGTCGATGGGATGGGCCACGAGAACTACACCGGAGAGTTGACCGCTTCCTCCCCGCACGGCCGAAACCCAAAAACGCATATGGGAATTGGCCACGGCTTCATCGGAGTAGATAGGTTTAGGACTGTTTTGCGAATCCCCAAAAAGACGGGAGAGGACTGTTGGTTCGGGAACAGACGTGGCCGAGCTGTTAATTATCCGGCCAGAACCGTCCATGATAATGACCAGCATCCCGGGAATTTCGGAAAAGTCCCGGATAAAGGCTTGCTTTTCCAGCATCGTGTGCATGCCGTTTTCCGAACGATTCAAGACTTCCAAAATCTTATCGCCGTGGGAAGAAAGGGCACTGTCGGTCTGACGGTAAAGGATTTGGCTAGTGACCAGATAGAAGATGGCAAAGGTAACCGCGGCGGTAATGAAAAAGGCCAGGGAATACCAGAGGGTGAGACGAAATCTGACGCTACGGATATTCATTAATTTTCCGCAATTTTTAGCCCGGGGCGCAACGCTTGCGAGCGCTGCGCGCAAGGTTAGCGAGAATCGCTAATCTTATAGCCGATGCCGTGGAGAGTGTGGATGAGTTTGATTTTTGTTCCTTTGTCCACCTTGCGGCGAATCGCGGTCACATAGACATCGACAATGTTTGAAAGGCTGTCAAAATTATAGTCCCAAACGTGTTCGATTATCATCGTCCTGGTGACAATCTCATCTTTGTGGCGCAGTAAGAATTCCAGGACGGCAAACTCTTTGGGGGTTAAATCTATCGTTTTGCTGTTTCGTTGTACTTTATGTTTAATCGGGTCAAGAATCAAGCCGGCAACTTTCAGGATTGGGGAAGCTTCTTGTTTGCTTCGCCGAAAAAGTGCCTGTATCCGGGATCGCAGTTCGATAAAAGAAAAGGGTTTAGTCATGTAATCATCCGCGCCGTTATCAAGCCCGGCAACTTTGTCCTCGACTGTAGTTTTGGCGGTTAACATCAAGATAGGAGTTTTAATGTTCTTTCCCCGAAGCTCTTTGCAGACAGAGACACCGTCAATTTTGGGGAGCATTAAGTCCAGAATGATCAAGTCGTAGTCCTCCGATTCCGCCAGATATTGCCCTTCCTCCCCGTCATAGGCTTGGTCCACGGCAAAGCCTTCCTCAACAAGGCCTTTTTTAATAGTGTTAGACAGTCGTTGTTCGTCCTCGATAATCAGAATGCGCATCCGGAAGCCTATTTTACACCAAATTAATGAGGATTTTATGAAGATAATCATCCGGGCATTGATTTACTTGACAAATATTAACTATTCTGATATTCTGATTTTCAGAATGAATCAACTAACCACCACTGTTATTATTCGTGACCGGGGACAATTGACTATTCCCGATTTTATTCGAAGGTTGACAACATGGGTATCCTCCGGGTCAGCGGTGTCTATTTCCAAGACTTCCGAAGATGAAATTGTCATCAAACCACAAGCTGTTTCTGAAAGAAAAATTGACTGGGATAAATTATGGCGAAGCGTCGAACTATCACGTTCTTTTAAGGGCACATATCACGGTAGTTTATCCCAGTTCATAGCCAAAGATAGGTCCCGACATTAAAAATGAAGACTCTAGTAGTTGATAGTTCCGTAATGGTCAAGTGGGTAAGCGTCGAGAATGAAACTAATATTGGCCAAGCTAATAAGATCTTAAGCGACACCCAGGCTGGTAAAGTCAGTTTAATTGCTCCAGAATTGGCCAAGTACGAAATAGGCAATGCCCTCCTTAAAAAGGGGTTAACAGTCAGTCAGGCTATCCAAAGTCTGGGAACCATTTACGGCTCGCCGGTGAAATTTGTTTCCGAGACGGAGGACTTGGCGGGAGAAACTTATCAGTTGGCCCAAGGTATCCAGCCAAGAGAGAACCGGAAATTAACTTATTATGATGTGGCGTTTGTGGCTTTGGCAAAGGCACAATCCGCCACTCTGGTCACCGACAACCCCAAGCATCAATCAAAAATCAAAGGAGTAAAAGTTACACCTTTAAAACAATATAAATGAGAATGAGGATTTTATGAAGATCTGCCTCTTCAGCAGCAGGAATGTCCAGAATGTCCGGAGTGCGAGCCGGAATTTTTCTCGGCCGTCTGCTTATCAAAAGTTTCTTTGCAGGATGAAGAACAAAAACCGTAAGTTTTGCCCATGTATGTGCTCTGATATTGCGTCTGGTTCAGGTTTATTTTCATCCCACAAATGGGATCCTTTGCTTCGCCAGAATCCGAAGAACCTTTCTTGAAAAGATCAAACATACTCATGCGCTAATGATACTCTTGAAAAATGAAGGAATAATGAAATCGTCAATAAACGGTTTTGAGAATCAGATGCAGCAACTAAGTTGGGAAATATCTTCTCTAAACGAGGTGGCCACCAGCTTGAAGGCTTCGGAAAGGGTGGGAAACATCGGCAGCGACTCGATCACGTCATTGATCGTGTTTTTGTTTCTGATGAACATTACAGCTATGGCGATGAGGTCCCCCGCGCTTGGAGATACTAGGTGAACGCCTAAGATTACTTTGGACTCGGGGTGAATGACCATTTTGATCAAACCCTCGGTGTGCCCGATAATGACTGCTTTGGGCAGATCGGCGAAAGAAACCGTTCGGCAAAGGCACCTGCCAAATTGCTCCATCTCTTGCTCTTCAGTCAGCCCGACACCGGCCAGTTGGGGATTAGTGAAAACGGTATAAGGAACGCTGTTATAATCGAGAACTCTTTTTGTCCCGGTCAAAGCATTTTCCGCCGCGTAACTTCCTTCTTTGCCGGCCGTCATTTCCAGCCGCAACGGGCGGTCAATCACATCGCCTACGGCAAAAATATTGGTCGCTGACGTCTCGAAGTTATCACCCACTGTGACAGCCCCATCAGGATTCGTTTGCACTCCAGCCGCCTGAAGATTAAGATTTCCCGTGTTCGGCCTTTTACCCATGGCCACCAGAATTTCGTCGACCTTAAGTTCCATCGCCTTGCCGTCCACGGTCACGCTGACGACTTTATCCTCCTGACCCCGCGCCACCTTAACGGCTTGGGCTTGTTTCCAGATCGTGATGCCCTCCCGGTTGAACGCATTTTCCAAAGCTTGCGATAATTCCGGTTCAGTCCGGGGAAAAACCTGACTGCCCCTGACGAGCATATCCACTTTGCTTCCAAAATTGTGATACATTTGGGAAAATTCCAAGCCCAACGGTCCGGAGCCAATCACGAGTAATCTTTCAGGAAGGGTTCTCATATTCAGGGCTTCAACGTGAGTTAAATAGCCAGTCTTCTGGAGACCATCCACCGACGGGGCAATCGCCGTTGACCCCGTGGCGATAATGATTTTCTTCCCCTGAAATTTTTGGTTGCCCACCTCGATCTCCGTCGCTGCGGAAAATCTGGCTTCGCCTGACAAAAAGGTGACGTTTTTCAAACCCCTTAGCACTTCCTTATATTTTACCTGCCGCATCGCCAAGACCAATTTCTGTTCGTCCTCGATTGCCCTTTCAAAATCGACGTGGACGTCGGGAATGGCTATCGCTGAAAAATTGGGGTGTTGTGCCCGGAAAGCCAGTTCCCCAACCGAAAGGAGATATTTACTGGGAACACAACCGACGTTAACGCAGGTCCCGCCCAGGGGCAGGCCTTTATTCACCATCAGAGTTTTGGCTCCCAGCTGGTTGGCTTTGATCGCGGCGGCAAACGCTCCGGCCCCGCCGCCGATGATGACTAAATCGTAGTTATCCATAAGTCATTTCAGGGATCTTTTATCGACACGACAACTATCACAAACCCCGTTCACCTTACGAGATGAGAAGTATAAAGAGAAAAGGATAATAACTATTCCAAAAGTTACCAGAGGCCAGCGATTATTAAAGAGAAAGACCACGCCGCCAAATCCTAAGAATCCAAACAGAGCGGCAATACAAGTGGTGCAAGTTGCTGTTCCTAAAACCGCAGCAGCCACGCCCATAAATCCTCCGACTCCGCCACTTCCTGCTGTCGCCAGTTTCGCTTTTGTATTATAAGCATTTCTAAAAATAAAGGCTTGCATAACCAGAAAAAGGCTGACTAAAAACGAAAGGATAGCAGTAAGAGCATAATCACGCATTCGAAAGACAGACAACTGCAGAATTAAGTTGTTGCCGGGAATCGTCCACACCTGAATCAAGACGAAAAACAAAAATAGTACAGATATAAGTATCGGAAAAGCAGCAAGATAGTCTCTCTTTGAGAAAATTGTCTTCACCGTATTTACTATCTGATTCATATCTTAGGTGATAATATCTTAGGTGATAAAACCTTTTAGAATTTTATTGAAATCGTTTTGTGACAAAGAGTAATAGACCATCTGTGCCTCTTTCCTTCTCTTAACAAGTTCCAGCTTCAGAAGCTTTTTGACACTATGGGAAACTACAGAAACGGAGGCATCTAATATTTCTGCAATATCGCTCACATTGAGTTCAGGATAATGACAAAGAAGATAACAGATTTTTAAACGCGTGGCGTCACCGACGACACCGAGTTGTTGCGCACAAGCAAACAGCCCTTTCTCATTTTTAAGTTCGTTCTTAATCTGCTGATATTTAGACATAGTATTTGAACGTATATTCAAATATTAAACATTATCTTATGAACAAGTCAAGTAGCGCCAGGTGGTGTTATCCAGACTTTACCTATGCTCCGCAAATGTCCGAGGCATCCCAATAGGCGGCGATTTGCGCCGCATTATACTTACCATCTTTAATCATTTTCTTGGCAATGCCTTCATTGACAAAATAGTGCCAGCACTTGCAGCAGCAGGGTTTTTCCTTGGAAATAGCATAGGCTTGGTCATAAATTTTTTGTTCCTCGGCAGTGAGAGCAGTGGAATGGTCATAGTCAATCCACTTTTGGGCCAGATCTATTGGGGTGTGCAGCGGATCAAGAATAATGTCCGGCATATCTTTGTAAGCTTGTAGTTTCCCCAGATTTTCGTGATATTCCTTAGTATCTTTGAGGGCACCGCAGCATTGGCCGCCAAGATACAAGCCGGAGGTAGTGGTTAATGATCCCCCGCTCCCGGTGCAACTGCCCCCGTATGACGGCGTGCTGGACCCAAGAGTGCTTATATCTGAAGAGCAGGTGATTATCTGACTGTCCAAGTCAATCAGTTCCGGGTCAACTTTTTGCGTCAGGATCCGGCTTTGCTTAAGGAAGGCATTTTTGCCGGACGGGGTGGGAATATTGTTCAATGTTGTCTGCAGTTGTTCTTGAAGGAGCAAGTTTTTATTTGCCTGCTTTTCCAAACTCCAGAGCCGGCCGGCGAAAACGGCCAGGGCAAAGACAACCAGGAAAATTGGAATTAAAAAAATTTTGCCTGGCAGGAAGATGCTCTTAGTTGTCATCTATCTTGTTATTTTACAGGAAAGCTCACGATGGTAATTCCTGATTAAGAGGAATGAGGAAACCGAAAGGAGAATTGCGGAAAGATAGGACAGCTCCAGACCGCGCAACGGCAGATAAAGGACGCTGCCGGACAGACCCAAAAGGGAAAGAATCGGCAGTCCGCAACTGGCGCAGCCGCTGGTTACCAAACTCAAAGCTGAACTGCCCCCGGCCACCAGGTGCAAACCACCCATTTTAGTAAGAAAAGAGAAACGCGCCATAATCAGACTCACATTAACTCCGGTCAAAAACCCGGTCAGAAATAAGATTGTTCTCCCGGAGGAAGTCATGGCTGTCCACATCCCGCCTAAAAGAGAAACAAGGAGAGTGGCTTTGGCCAAAAAGGCATAGTCACCAAAAAGGGTGGCAGCCAGAAGACGGTAATTCATCAAATAGATGGCCCCCAGGATATAGAAAAGGGCAATGATAATTGCCAAGACCAGAATTTTGGCAGACATGCGGTTATTTGGCTTTGGCCAGTTCCTGGTCAATCACCGTTTGGAAAGAAGTCCAGGGTTGGGCGCCAACAATGGGAACAGTGCCAATAGCGGTGCTGGGCGTGCTGTTAAACCCTAACCTGGCAGCCTCGGCGTTATCAACCTGTACCTGGGGATTATATTTTTGGCTGTCAAGACAGCGGTTAAACTGGTTCACGTTAAGTCCTAAATCGCCGGCGAACATCTTTAGTTTGTCAATGGAGAAGGCTCCCTGATTTTCTCCCTGCTGACTGCCATAGAGCTTATCGTGATATTCCCAGAACTTATTCTGCTCTTTGGCGCACAGGGCGGCGTTGGCCGCGCCGGTTGACTCTTTCCCCAAAAAAGCGAGATTCTTAAAAACAAATTTTACCTTGCCGGTGTCGATGTAGTTTTGCTTTAATTGGGGTTCAACATCGGTAAAAAACCGCTTGCAGAAGGGGCATTGGTAATCACCAAACTCGACAACGGTCAGTTTGGCGTTTGGGTTGCCCTGGATGGGGTCATCAGCCGTGACTTTGGGACTAACGGTGGTCGGGCTGGGAGGAGCAATGGGTCCGCCAGCTGGCGGATTACCGGAATTTTGGGCCGTTTCAGAGGAAGTGGCGGCCGTTGCTTCTTCCAAAACTTGTATCTTGGTATACATCCCTCCCAGAGCGGCGCCAATCAGAAGGAGAACGACGGCGGCCAGAATTAAGACAATATGGGTTCCGGTTAATTTCATTACTACACAGTGTAGTAAGTTAAGGAAATGCTTGTCAAGAGGAAAAACTAGCGAGTGGCCGTAACCGGCGTTGCCGGAGTACTGACGCTGACACTTTGAGTATATGGTTTGGAAACACAAACCAGCATGACGTCTTGATCCCGGTTGTGGAGCTCTACCGCTTGCACCGGGGCGAAAATTATTCCCGCAAGGATAGATACCGACAGAAGACTAATAATAACATTTGCTAGTTGGTATTTCTTAAAACCGTAATTTCTTGCGACCAGGGCCTTAATTCTTGGTTCCAGGCTATCATGGTCGGCAATTGCTGGAGAAAATGCCAGATCAGTGGGCTCTAAAATCAACAGCTTTCGAAGGACCGAGATTAACTCCCTCCGGCTACTAGCGTCGGCAGTTGCTTCCCAGTCAGCCCTTATTTCCCTTTCGATACAGTAATTTCTACCGAAATCAGCGAGAATTGGAAGAATAGGAAAAAGGGACTGTGTCAGGCGGGCAAGTAGCAGAACCAGACCATCGTGATGATCCAGGTGATATTTTTCGTGTCTTAAAACTACCTCTAGTTCCGAATAACTGAGTGTATTTACTAGCTTTGTGGAAACATAAATTTTGGGGTTAAAGATTCCCAGGCAAAAAGCAAACAGTCGTTCGCTTTCCACCAGGAATGCCCGGGTTGGCAAGTCCAGTTTAGTAGTGACCTTGATAAATCGATTTTGAAGGATAAGGTTTTTTGAAAGGTCTCTAGTTAATCTCCACCCCTTGGCCATTCCCGAAATTGCTTTTGCAGCTGTCGTTATAATAATGAAGGCGGAAAGGGCAATAGTTAACGGCCACAAAAGGTGAGGAAGATGAAACCCCAATGACTGGGTGATGATTTGACAGTGGCTGGCCAGAGACGTTAGTGATGTCGGCGCCAGTTTTCGGAGAACAGCTAATACTGCTCCCAAAAGCGCGACAGCAATGAGGACGAAGAACAGAAGGCTATGGCTTTGTTTCATTTTCGCTTAACAGTTTCAGAAAATATTTCCGTTTTTCGGCAGGGAGTTTTTCAATGCTGCCCGCGAAAGAAACCAGGGCCGCGTCGCCAAAGGAACCGACAAACCTTTTGAAGAAAGACTTTACCACGCTTCTCGCGTAGGACTCTTTGGACAATTTCGGAGAGTAGATGTAGGCGATTCCCTTTTCGCTTCTTTCTACCAATCCCTTAGCATAAAGTCTTTGAAGAATGGTGGCCACGGTGGTGTAGGCGATTTTTCTTTTCTTTCGAAGTTTCTCTTCAATCTGTCTTCCGCTGCACCGCCCACACTCCCAGACAATGTCCATGACTTTTTTCTCCAAAGAACCTAAACTGCCCGAAGTCATACTACTACGTAGTGTAGTAAAAATGATCACTTTTTGGCAAGTAGGCTGTAAACGGAAGCGAAAAAGTAACCCAGCCTCATTTTTTAACATTACCATGTTTGTGATGCCGCGTCATGAAGAAATGCATTAAAAGGCAGGCAATTAAGAGGGTACCGATAACAATATTCTCCGGACTCATGGCAAACTCCAGGTAAATACCCGGTCAATCCCGGCAATGTTTTTAAGCGTCAGCGTCACCGATAAAACATCCGGTTCAAGTTTGCCGTTAAAATCCAACTTTCCGCTCCGGTGGTGACCGCCGGGGGTGGAGCCAACCCATTTGGACACGGTTATGGTTTGGCCCCGGTCATCGCTCAGACTGGCCCTGTCAGCAGGATTAAAACCCAAATCAACAGAGTGGGTGTTGAAAGCGATATCAAATTTTGGCGCTTCACCGGCCTTGAGAATTATCGGGGTTACCAAAACAGTCACTTCCGCCTGGTTGTCCGTCTTTGTTTCCCAAGCCGGGGCCGAAGCCTTGGAGGAATCTATCTTAGAAAGGTTTTGCCCCGACGGCTGAGGACGCAAAAGCAAAATAGCCAGAGCCGATAGCAACAGGCCAAACAGCAGTACCAGGAGGGTAATTTTACGGTTTTGGGGCATAGTTTAGCCTCCTTAGATGGTTGAGCATTATTTTGATGCCGAATAGATTAATAATTAAGCTGCCTATCAAAATGGGAATTTGGTAGGAAGACAAAAAGATTGAGAAGGCAGACAGCCCGATTAGAGGAAGGATATCGGCAAGGTGGTGGGCGCAACAGGCAACCATCGCGGCTCCGGAGGTAACCGTGCTTCCGGTGATAACTTTTTTGGCCTTTTCTCTGATAACACTTTTAAGCTTCGTGTAGAGGCCCAGTTGAATCCCGAAACCGACAGTTAAGGGAATCATAATCCACCAGAGGTTTTGGAATTGTTCCCAGGCGGCACTGATGGAACGAGAGAGCAAAGTCATAGTGAAAAAATAGAAGAGAAGTAAAGAAACAGCTCCGAGAAATCCGGCATGAAAGGGAGAAAGTTTTTCCATTATGCTCCGCAGCTACTACCGCTATTTGTTTTCCAAGGAAGGGGGCCGACTTTTTTGGCAATATCAGCTGCGCCCTGGCCGCTGCTGTAAGCCTGCCCCATTATTTCTTTGGCATCGACATTGTTCCAGGCAACTCCCTGCCGGGCAAAGTAGGTTGCGGTCGTGATGTAGGTATCCGGGAACCAGTAGGAATTAAAGCTCAGGAGTGTTTTATAGATAGTATTTTCATCGATATTATTACTGACCATGAGCTCAATCATGGCCAGAGCGGCCATGCCATGGTTGCAGTCGGGGAAATAGGTAGAATTGCCGCAGCAAGCCCGGTAAACATTTTTGCTTATCTCTGCCACCTGCTTCTGCTGGTCGGCGGTTAAGGGAATGAGGTTGTACTTATTGAAATATTGCATCGGGCTGCCTGAAGCCAGGGACCAGCCGCCGGTGGAGGCAAAATTGCCCGCTTGGTCTTTATACTGGGTACCCATCGGCCCCTCATCATAGACAAGACTTTTTTGGGCCAAACCGAGGGCCCAGAGCATATCCACGACAAACTGGACATTGGCACGGTCAATTTTAATTTTTTTATCCGTTCCTTTGGAATAAATCTCCTCCTGGTCGGGAGTCATTTTGACCAGCTGGCGGAATTTGGCATCATCAATCACCCCCAAGGAAACGAGCTTGGGCACGATATTCCCCCAGGACACCGGCATCTCCGCCCCTTTTTCGGGGATAACCTGAGCATCCAACCGGGAAAGGTCCATGATTTTTCCGCCCTGTTTTTGCCAGGCTTCCATGCCGCCGTCGAGATGTTTGATATTGGTGTAACCCATCTTTTTGAGGGTAGCCAGAGCCTCGGCGCTCATGCGGCCGGTTTTGCAATAAAGAATGATCGGGGTAGTTTTGTCAAAAGGCAGAAGGGAACTTTTGGTTTCCAGATCGTTATAGGCCACAAAGGCATCGGTTTTTTCAATTTCGCCTTCATAGGGCGTATGGACATTAATCAAAGTAAAGTTCTTGCTTTTAAGCATCCGGGCAAGATCTTTGGCTTTGATTGTGTTTGCAAAAGATACGGACGGCGGGACAATGGCAATCGGGGTTTTCAAAATGGAGCCAATTCCCTCCTGATTGGCTCCCAAAAGGAACCCGGTCAGAGCAAACAAAATCAGCAAAATGGCCAGCTTTATGGTTTTTGGTTTGGTTATCTTAGTCATCTTCTTAATAGTAAAGACTCAAACATTAAGGATTTATGAACAGGTCTTTTTTACTTGATGTTGGCTTTTAGGACAAAGGTTAAGGTTTCTTTTTGCGGATCGTTGGTGGTCACATAGACTTCGCGCTCCACCGGCCCCACGACGGGCATAATGTACGGCCGGTAAATTACCCGCACGGTGGCCGCAGCCCCAGGTGCGATGTCAGTGACATAGCCGCTTTGGGCGTGCATGCCGAATTCCTTGCTTGTTGTCCCGTTGTAAATTATCTGCCCGAAAGTACAGTTGCAACTGGAGTTAACATTTAAAATCTGCAAAGGTTTAGTGCCGGTATTTTTGAGGATAAAGTCTTTTTGTTTGGTGTCCGAATCCTTCATCTGCCCAAAATCGACCAAGGTTTCCGGGGTTTCGGCTACGGGTTTATCCTGAGATGAAGCTGAATAGATCGCTCTTTCCGGCGACGGTTTTTGCCCGGCCGTGAAGGCAAGGGAAAGGCCAATAATCAGGACAAGAAAGACAACGGCGCCAATAATAGACTAGTTGCGAATTAGCCCCTTTGGGTGTTACTCTTAAGGTATATGAATATTTTATCTGCCCTACGTTCTGAGAGAACCGCTAAAGCTCTCATTGGTTTAACTCCTGCGGAGTTCTGG
>CAZRUW010000112.1:0-3081 GCA_964603445.1 uncultured Gammaproteobacteria bacterium
ACGTAACTAGACTCACCATCGCCGAAGCTCTGCGCCAAATGAGAGCGAAACAACTGACCAGCGTTGATCTGGTCAAAGTTTGTCTGTCTAATATCAAAAAATACAACCAAAAATATAATATCTTCCTAACTTTAGACGACGAGGAAAAACTGCTTGGGCAAGCAAAATTGATTGACCAAACAGACTATTCCCAGCCGCTGGCGGGAATCCCTTTCGCCATTAAAGACCTCTTCTCAACAGCCCACATAAGGACAACTGCCGCTTCAAAAGTGTTGGAAAATTATGTCCCGCCGTATGACGCCACAGTGATAACCAGACTGAAATCTGCCGGGGCAATAGTCATGGGCAAGGTAAACCAGGACGCCTGGGCGCACGGCAGCAGCGGCGAAAATTCTGATTTCGGACCGACAAGAAACGCTTACAACCCGGAATTTGTGGCAGGCGGATCGTCCAGTGGCTCAGCGGTGGCTGTCGCCCTGGGGATGTGTCTGGCTGCCACGGGAACAGACACAGGGGGCAGTATCCGCGTGCCGGCGTCCTACAACAACCTGGTCGGTCTTAAACCAACTTATGGCCGTGTTTCGCGTTATGGCATTATTGCTATGGCTTCCTCACTGGATTCAATTGCCCACATTGCCAAAACAGTCGAAGACTCGGCCCTTATTCTGAGGGTCACGGCGGGACACGATCCGTTTGACGCCACCTCCGGTCGAAACCCTGTTCCAAACTATCAACGAAAAATTGCTTCTCTTGATTTGAAAAATATAACCATTGGCGTTTCCAAAGACTATATTGTCCTTGGTCCCAAAGCCACCGCCGGCATGAATCCCGGTCTTGAACAAAGTGTTGAGGACTCTCTGGCCGTGCTGGTTAAATTGGGCGCCAAAGTTGTGGAAGTCGATCTTCCCTACACTCAGGCGGCCCTGGAAACCTATTATATTCTGGTCCCCAGTGAAATATCCTCTAACTTGGCCCGATATGACGGACTACGTTTCGGCAACCTCCGGGATAAATTTGGTCCGGAAGCAAAACGAAGAATAGCCATCGGAGCCTATTCACTTTCCTCAGGTTACTATGACGCCTACTATAAAACTGCCCAAAAAGTCCGGACTTTGGTAAAAGGGGATTTTGACAAAGCCTTCAAAAAAACGGACATTATTTTTGCTCCCACTATCCCCACGCCGCCATTTAAGATCGGCGAGAAAATGAACGACCCGCTTTCCCTGTACCTAATTGATATTTACACCGTTCCGGTAAACCTTGCAGGGTTACCTGCCATTGCTTTACCGGCAGGGTTTGTAGACGGCCTCCCTGTCGGCATGCAGCTCATCGGTCCCCAATGGAGTGAGCAGCTGATTTTAGAGGTGGCTCAAAAATACGAGCGGGCCACCGGCTGGCACAAGGAAAAACCAAAACTATGACTTATCAACCGATCATTGGCTTGGAGGTTCATGTTGAACTGGCGACCAAATCCAAAATGTTCTGCGGCTGCCCGGCCAAGCATTTCGCCGTGGAACCGAATACCCATACTTGTCCGGTTTGCCTGGGCCTTCCCGGCGCCCTACCCGTCCCCAACAGAAAAGCTGTTGAATGGACGATCCTCCTGGGCCTGGCTTTAAATTGCCGGATAAACACCGACTCTAAGTTTGACCGGAAAAACTACTTTTATCCTGACCTTCCAAAGGGCTATCAGATTACCCAATACGACGAACCGTTGTGTGTAAACGGGACTCTCCAGCTTCAAGAGACCTCCCCTCTTAAAGCTAAAACAGTTCGTGTTCGAAGGGTTCATCTGGAAGAAGATACCGGGAAACTTCAGCACACTACACTGAACGGGGGAAAAGTGGCTCTGGTAGACTTCAACAGAAGCGGTGTGCCCCTGGTTGAAATTGTCACCGAACCGGACTTTAGCAGCATTGAAGAAGTGGATGTGTTTCTCAAAAAATTGCAGCGCATTATTCGTTACTTGGGAATTTCCAACGCTGATATGGAGAAGGGGAGCATGAGACTCGAACCGAGTATATCAATCAATTCAATTTCCAACCCCAATATCCAATTTCCAATATCCAATGATCAACTGCCAAAATACCGGGTGGAACTCAAGAATATTAATTCCTTCAAATTTGCCAGAAAGGCACTGGAGTACGAGATTCAAAGGCAGACCGAACTTCTGCAAAGTGGGGAAACCCCAACCCAACAAACCCGGGGCTGGAGTGAAGAAAAAAACGCCACCGTCCCCCAGCGGGAGAAGGAAGAAGCCCATGACTACTGCTATTTCCCCGAACCGGACATTCCACCCATTCACGTCGACGCCCAGTGGCTGGCCGAAATTAAAAATGGCTTGCCGGAGCTGCCGGATGCCAAAATCGCCCGGTTTATCAAAGCTTATAATGTGTCTGACTATACCGCCAACCTCTTGTGCGGCGACAAAGCCACAGCAGATTTTTTTGAGCAAGCAGTCAAAGATGGAGCCAGTTCGGTCACCCCACAAGACATTGCCAATTGGATGGTCAACAAAAAAGACGAGCTACCGGATGTTCCGGCCGAATTAGTTACTCAGATAGCTAACAGCCAGAAAACTGTAGCGATATCAGCTGAAGATTTAGATCAGACAATAATAAAAGCCCTGTCCAAGTTTCCCCAGGCAGTTGTTGACTACAAATCTGGTAAAATCGGCGCTATCGGCCCAATTATTGGTGCAATTTTAAAAGATACTAACTTGGACAAACAGCAAGTCATCGCTGCCATCAAAAAACACCTCGAAGCTTAAGATTGACCGCTTTAGTTGTGACCAAAAACCTGGTATAAAATAGTTAATGGCCAAGTATGTCTCGCTCCATACCCACACTGAATATTCACTTCTTGATGGCTTAACGAAAAACAAGGATCTGATTGCCAAATGCCAAGAATTTGGTATGGACTCTGTGGCCGTCACTGACCATGGCGCTATGTATGGCGCCGTCAAGTTCTATCTGGCCGCCAAAGAAGCCGGAATTAATCCCATTGTCGGCGTTGAAGCCTATCAAGCCGAGCGCAGTCGGCATGACAAGCAACCCGGGGTGGACAAGGATCAATATCATC
>CAZRUW010000113.1:0-6902 GCA_964603445.1 uncultured Gammaproteobacteria bacterium
AGAAAGTCAACAAAAAAATTCGAGAATTCCGCTGACTGACCAAAAGCCGAAAAGTCCCGGCGATAGACTATAACATCCGGCAGTTTTGACGAATAATCCGCCAGAATTTCTTTCTTGATTTCCGTAATGCCTCCAAACTGAGGCAAGATCCAATGGTATTTTGACGGCAGTTTGCAGTTGGCATAAAACATTTCTTCAAACTCAAACGGTCCGACCCAGCAATAATGATCGGCCGGAACAATTTTGTTCAAAATTGGGGCCACGACCGGCCGGTCATAAATGTAAGGATACGTGCCCATGAAACGGTTGTAAGCGTTATGCCATAATTCCAGAGAAAGAAACATCCCTCCAAAGAAAGTAAATATAATAAGAGCCACTCCCACTATCGTCATCAAGGCGGCGGATATCCGGTCCAACGACCGGTCCAAACCCATTCTTAGAAAAAAGAGCACCAGAAAAACATTAAGAAGCGACAGCATAAAGTACACAGCCGTTTGATAGTCCGTCGCGCTGATTTGGGCCGGGTTACCCCGGGCGCTGACATATACAATAAAAAGAAGGCCAAAAAGAAACAGCAGATACCTCTTTTTAATAAGAAGCCAAAACCACAGGGCAATATTTGCCAGGGAAAAGAGATGGGTCAAAGGCGAGCGTGGGTAAAAACCAAGGAGGCCGGAAGCCGAGATGTAAAAGTTGTTAAAAAAGTCATTAAAAATTACAACCGCATAACGAAGAGGGTTAAAAGCCGTCGACCCGGCCGGCCGGGGATAGTTATAAATATAATACTTTTCGTTGTAGGAAACCGCCTGAAAGAGAAAATCATTCATCGATCCGGTTATTAACAAATATCCTAAAAAGAAGGCGTAAGGCACAAGAAAAATACCCAGGAAACGAGCCAAAGGCCACGCCCCTTTTCTCAAATCGGAAACATAGTCTTTGGCAAAATAGATAAGAGAAACGGCTCCCAGAACTATTCCGGCATAAAGATAGGTGGTGGACATTAGAACGGCGGCGGCGGAAAAAAGGGAGAGAATCCAAAGATCGATGTTTTCCAGTTTTTCCTGAAAGTATATCTTTAAGGTCAAAAGAGCATAAGGCAGGATTAGAAAATAGCCGCTGACCGTGTCCGCCAGAAAAACCTGTCCCCAGAAGTAGGTTGCCGCGACAACTAAGAGCGTCAGAAACGAAAAGAAATACGAAATATCAAATTTCGATACCCTCTTGGAAAGAACGTAAGCGCTGAGGATGAAAAGGAGAAAATAGAAAATGGCTGTCAGGAATCGGAAGTGGACAAAAGAAATTCCCCCGAAGGCCACCAATATCGCGGATGAAAAATATCCCAAAGCCCCGTGGTGCGAGAAAAAGCCCCGGTAAGGCAAAATCCCGTGCAAAATAAGCTTCCCCCCCAAAATATTATCAAACTCGTCTGGGTAACTGATATACTGGCTGTTAACTAGGAGAACGGCCAAAATTACTCCCCAGAAGGCGATCACAGGGTACTTTCTCTTGAATAATAGCCAAAAAGATCTTAACATCGTGTTAAACTAATCTAGCACAATGAAAACCTTTCTTCAAAGCCAAACTCGTATGTAAAAGGGGGAAAAATTTCCCCGATCTTTTATACGACAGCGCCCATCCCAATAATGAAGCCCACCGGCTTATTGCTTCTAAGGTAATCGCCTTCTTAGAAGCCAAAAGCCGGATATGAGAAGAAAGACGCCAAGAGACGCCAAGGAAATCACTCCTCCGATGGCAACGGAATCCGGCTGATAGACAAATCGAACCAGGTGCTCTCCCGGACCAAGGGCAACGGCCCTGAAGGTAAAATCAGCCCGGTATATCTCTGAAGGCTTCCCGTCAACCGTGGCTTTCCACCCCGGGTAATAATTGTCCGATAAAAAAAGAAAACGCGATCCCGACGACAAAGTTTTTATTATTACCTCTTCTGGTAAATAGCTAACTATGCTTGCTTTGTCCACAAAGTCTCCTCCCGGGGAATTACCAACGTAAACAGGCCTTTTTTCCAGGATAATTGTTTTGGATGGATCAAGGCCGGGGTCAAAAATCCGGTCAAGAATTTTGGCGGGATTCGTTTCCACCACGGCATTTTCCGCCAAAAACGCCCTGGGTAAGACATTTTTTAATTGGTAAATTTGCCAACCGCTGACTGTGGCCACCGGGGTAAAAATGTTTTCCGGAAAAAAGACCCTGCTATCCATCTGGAAATTCTTTACCGGGAAATAAGTTATTGTTTTTACACCCAAGAGGGAAAATAAACGCCGCAGTCTGGGCCTGGACTGCTGACTTAGGTAAGCTTCCTTAGTGCTTTGGGGAAGATCGGAGAGGTTGACCTCTATTCGGGCAATATCCTCGGTAAGAAGCCCATTGCTTTGCGCCGCTTTTGCCAGTTGACCATACCTTTTTACAAAAATCGGGTCAAACCCTTCCGGAGAGTATAACTTCATTTGGGTGGCGATGTTTCCGAAAACCGGCCGGCCTAAAGACAGGTATCGGGAAAAATCTTTCTGGTTTTGGGAGATAGCCGAAATAATTTTATCTTCCGGGTAAAGAAACTGTTTTTCCCCCAGACTGAGATATTTATTAAAGAAATAGAACTGGGAAAATATTGTTAAGACAATAATTCCCAAGAACGCCAGTCTTTTCGGGATTGCCGGAAGAGTTAATATAATCGTCCCTCCCAACCAGGCAATCGGCAGGATAATATTTTTGGCGGCCGTAAATTCCCGGGAATGCTTCCAAAGTTCAGGCAACGGTTTTACGACAACGCTGGCCATTTTGAGGGAAAGAAAATAGTCATGGACAAAAACCATAATGTGCCAGGCGGTTGTGGCCAGCAAAATGGCGATGGCGGCGGCTCCAATCCACCAAATCCGGAAAGGTTTGCCGGATTTTTTCCACCAATCAAAGCCAATCGCGGCCAGGACAGACAAGGAAAACGTGGTGATAAAAAGGATTCGGCTGGGCTGAAAAGTGGGAACCAGAGGCCAAGGCAAGTTCAAAAACTCTTTTACCCCGGGCAGATTGCTGGTTAAAATGAAACTGACAAGAGCGCTGCCGGCAAAAAATGCCCCGTATTTTTCCTTTCGCAATTTCCAAACGGCCAGAAGGGCAAAAATGAAGGGCGCAACGCCAATGTACAAAACTGTTTCATTATATGAGCCCCGTCCGAAATAGTTATTTGTTGCCGGATTACCGTCAATGTCCGGGGCCAAAGCGTGCAACAAAAAGGCCGGGGAGAGTAAATAGGTCTCAAACACTTTGTCGATTCGTACTGTTGGTCTGGGCGAGAGGAAAAAACCCTCCAGTGACGGCACAGTCTGGACAGCTGAAACTGTCAGGGTGAAAAAGGCCGCCAGGATAAAAAGCGTTACCGCCTTTCGCCGTTTTGAGCTATCTAAGCTGTGCAGGTGGGAAAAAATATAGAATACTGCTAAAACGGTAATGTAGAAGGTGATTTGCAAATAACCCGCCAAAATGGACATGACCAAAGCCAGGGCGCCGGCCAAAATGAATTTTGGGGAAAAAGTTTGGAAATACTTCTCAATACCCCAAAAAATGAGGGGCAGCCAAACCGCGCTTTGGGCAACAGCAAAGGCCTCTTGGCTCCAGGAGAGAAGAAACCCGGAGAAACCAAAGGAAAACGCTCCCAGAAAAGCGGCCGGCCGACCAACACTTAAGGAACGCAAATAGAGAAAACAAAAGGCAAAGCCAAGTATAGGAACAGACATCGTCAGGATAGACCAGGCCGTCAGCTGGGGGAGGAAAAAATAGATTATTGAGAGGGGATAAAAAACCGCCGACTGAAAGTTTGCCAGATGGGGGTTGCCGGAAAAAATATAGGGGTCCCAGAGAGGCAAGACCCCTTTTTTAAAGGCCTCGTTGGTCAAACTCCGGCCGGGATAAAAGAAACGAATCTGGTCTGTGCCGATGGGTTTGAAGGGGACTCCCTGATCCCAACCGGGAAATTTTTCTTCCGACCAGGGCGCGAAAAAACTGACCAGATAGTTGGTTGGGAAAAACACTTTTTTCCCGATAACCGCGTCCCTATAAACAAATAAAATAAAAAGAATCAGAATTAAAATCAAAAGGAATGATTGTTTAGGAAAATGACGAAAAAGATTTCTCATCAGTTTAAGAAACTTGCCTGTGAAGGTAAAATTCAGATTTCTTATCTGACACCCAAAAATCTAGCGGAAATGAATTCCGACGTCAATTGTCGGTTCAAAAGACACCTTTTGCTCCGCCGCCGTCAGGTAATATTTTTCCGCCAAAAAACCGTTTGGGAACTTAAAAGTTGCCGAAGGAGTCGCCTTGATGTTTAACCTGTCAGTTCGCCACCACTGGTAACCAATATAAGGTCGGTCCGGGGGAGGAGGAGCAGCCACAACATAAGTCACCGGCATCTTGACATACTCGTGAGCCTCCTTCCCGAACTCCTTAAAAGTGTAAATCATGGCATAGCGCGGCTGATAGGCGAACGCGTCCGGGGAATAGACGAAATAACCAAACTCTTTGGGGGCGTCAGCCGCTATGGCTTCGCCCATTGAATGCAGCGCTATCCAGGAGTTTTGGTCCCGGCCGAAAAACTTTCGGTCGGCGTTATCAGTAAAACCGAGAAGCGCCTGATAATTAAAAATAATGACCAAGACCAAAAGGAAAAAATAAAGTTTCCGGTGTTTTGACAGCGCCAGAATAGCAAACAAAAGATCGGTCAAAGCCAGGGTTGGAAGATACTGGTGCTCCAGAACCACGCCTTTATTCACGAAAGTCAGAAAAATATACCCGATTTGGTAAAAGATTAAGAGGAAAATGACCAGGCGAAACTTTGGCTTTTCCTTCCAAAACCAAAAAGTCAAAAGGCCCGTGAACGCGAAGACAAATCCCACCAGGCTCCCCGGAACATTGGTAAACAACTGGAGGTCAAAAAACCTTTCGATGCGGTTATTAATCTGGGAAGAATAATTGAAAATTTCCCCACCCACGTCCGGTCGGGTATAGTTTAAGATGGCGCGTGTCATGTTAAAACCGTGACGCAGTTCGAAAATGAAAAAATTTCCCAAAGCGCCGAAGAGAACCAGAAAACAGAGAAAGTGAGCGTATTTTCGGGTAGTGAAAATTTTGTAGGCAATAAGAACCGTGGAAAGAAGCACGAAAGGAATGCCTACTGCCATTTGAAACTGGATAATAAGAGCTCCCAAAAAAAGATGGAGCGCCAGTTGCCACCATTTCCCATTTTGCCAATACATAACCATCGTGTAGAAAAAAACCGGAATCAGAAATAGAGCCCCGTAGGGATTGAAAAGCGACCGCGTGTGGAAGGCCATATTCCCGGACAGGAGAAAGGCGTAAACGAGGGCCACCAAATTTCCGAAAAGTTTCCGGGCTACCAAAAAGCCGCTGATAAGAAAAACAATGGTGAGAAAAACCCAATACCATCCGACCACAAGGGGATTACCCTGACCAATAAGATAGGCCGGGTAGGTCAGATATATCCAGAGCGGTCCGTGGAAAATCCCGGCGGTGCTGGACCGCGGGCCAATAAGAATAATTTTCTTGGCGTCAACTTCCTGGAAGAGAAGAAAATCCCGGGCTACATCGGTAAAAAAATTCAGATCTCCGTGCCGGACGTAATAGGTGGCAAAAAAGACATTCACCAGAGTGAAGATCAAAAGAAGAAGGCAGAGAAATTTTTTGTTTTGGAAAAAGACAGAAAGTTTGGGTAACAACACGGGAAAAATTATGGTTTAATATGCAAGTATATTATGACACGGACCTGTCGCTTTTGTAAGGTGCGAAATGTTGAACCGGTGTTTCCGGCCACTTCCCAAAAAAAGGACCAAGACTCGGCTCTTTTTGCCTGCACCAATTCGGGTTTTGGCAAACACGGCCCGATTATTCATTGCCGCCGGTGCAAAATCTATTATGTTGACGAGAAGGTCACTCAAAAGCAAATAAGCACTTATTATGAGGTGGCAGAAGACCCGCTTTATTTTAAGGAGCAACCGGCCAGGGAAAAAACTTTCCGCCGATATTTGAAAAATCTTAATCGGGTCTATCCTTCTAAAGGACGACTTTTGGATGTCGGCACCAATACCGGCTTATTTGTTAAACTGGCCAGGGTTGGCGGCTGGCAGGCCGAGGGACTTGAGCCCAATCGCTGGGCCGTCGAGTACGCCAGGAAAAACTACGGCGTCAAACTTATCGCCAAACCCTTCCGGAGTGATATTTTCCCACCGGGAAGCTTTTCTGTTATTACTATGTGGGATGTCATCGAGCACTTCACCAATCCCGTTTCGGAGATGAAAACCGTCTACAAGCTTCTCAAGCCGGGAGGAGTCTTTGCCTTTACCACGATTGATCCGGAAAGCCCCCTGGCCAGAATAATGGGAACCAACTGGCCCTGGTATATGGAAATGCACAAAGTCTTCTTTCCCCAAAATTGCGCCCGCCGCTATCTGGAAATGGCCGGTTTTAAAAAGGTCGAATTTCGATGGCATTTTCGCTCCCTTTCCGTCGGGTACCTGACTTCCCGCCTGGTCGCCATAAATGCTAAAATGGCCAAAGGAGCCCAAAAATTGGCTGATTTTACCCGACTTTCCGGCAAAATAATTCCCTATTATGCCAACGACCTCTACGATTGTTACGCGACTAAATGACCCGCCTAAGGTGGTCACACGAAGCGTTGTCGAGGGATCCCTAGATGACTAGAATCGGTCGATTTTTGAACTTGCGAGCACCACGGGTAGAACCCGTGGGTGAAGCAAGCTCAAAAAGAATACTCGGCGGAGCCGTCCGCCAATGGCGGACCACGGCTTTCAGCCGTGGAGTTTCATTATTCTTGACGAGCCCACCAATCATCTAAATATTCCCAGCCGAGAAGC
>CAZRUW010000114.1:0-5527 GCA_964603445.1 uncultured Gammaproteobacteria bacterium
ATTCTTGCTGTTAAGAACCGGGATTTTTCTTTTGAGGTGAAAGCCTTAATCCTTTTTCTTCTTTCTTCTCTCTTCTATCTTCTCTACCTAGTATTATGGGACTGGCGCCTCATGCAGTCCATCGGCTTTTCCCAGGGCCTCCAGGGCCGCTACCTGTTCCCTAATATTGTTCCTGAGATGGCTCTCCTTTTGGCCGGTTTGACGGTTGTCAAGCGCTGGCAAAAACCGGTGGCGGCTTTTCTGATTACCGGAATGCTTATTGTCAACGGTATAGCTCTGTTTACATTGGCTAATAGTTACTATGATCTTTCTTCCTGGCAGACTTTCCTGATCCAGGCGGCGCAATATAAACCGGGGGTTATCAAGTTGTTTCTATGATTGCCAGAGTAAGACAATTCCTGACCAACGAGAGCTATAAACAAAGTTCGCTTTTAACCGGCGGAGCGTTGGTGAATTCTTTTCTGGGTGTGATTTTCTATGTTTTTGTGGCCCGGGGACTCTCCGTCGCCGATTTTGGTTATTTTTCCTTCCTTTTGGGAATTGCCCTGTTGGGAGCCGATCTGGGGGATCTGGGACTGGGCACCGCTATCGTCCGTTTTCATTCCGAACTGGATTTCAAAGTCGTCAATACTTTGGTCCTGGCTCAAAGAGGGGTAATGGCCGTGATTTTTTTCTCCCTGGCCATCACCGCCTCTTTTTTCAATCCTTCCAACTTTTTGCTCTCGGCTCTGTTGGCAACCACCCTGCTGGCGCTTTTTCAATTCACTCAGGAACTGCTTGCCTGGCAAAAATATCCGCAATATGTTCTGACAAACATCTTTGGCAACACCGTCCGGCTCGCCGCCGTTTTTCTTCTGATTAGCGCCTCCCGGCTCACGGCCGAGTCGGCTATGATGGCTTTTGTTTTAGCCAATGTTTCGTCCTTGGCCGTAGCTTTTGTGGTGATTGTCAAAAAAGTTGGTTTTCCGTTTCGGGTTTCCGGTCTTCACTCGGCACTTCAACAAGTGGGAAGCTTTAGTAATTGGCTGGGACTCTCATTTGCCCTGGGAGCCGTTTCCTCCCGAATCGGGAGCCCGGTAATCTATCTTTTGGCCGGTCCGGTCCAGGCAGGGATCTTTTCGGCTGCCTACCGGGTAACCTCTTTTTTCCCTCAGGTCATTTCTGCCGTTGAAGGAGTTTTTGGCCCGAAAATTGCCTCCAAAGCCGATGTGGCTAGACACCAAAAAGACTATCGTCTTTTGGTCCTGTTCTTGTCCGTCGGTTTGATTGTTTTACTGCCGTTTTCCTCATTGATTATCTCTCTGATTTTCGGGCCGCGCTACGAGGCAGCGGCAGTGGTGTTACAAATTCTTTTGGTCGGGACGGCGTTTTTCTTTCTGGCGGCTCCCTTTTCGGCCACCATTCTCTACAAGTACGGCCGGTCCCGTTACCACTTTGCCGGCTCCGTGGTGACTTTGGTCTTGTCCCTGGTTCTGTACTATCTCTTGGTGCCTCGGTTTGGGGCTGTCGGGGCGGCCTTGGTATCCGTAGGCAGTAATTTAGCTCTGGCGGGCACGCTTTACACTCTTATGAATCGGCTGGAAAATGAATAGAAAATTTCTCTTGATAATCCTTTTGGGATATTTTGTCTCCCGGATTTATAACCTTTTGTCTCTGCCGATTTTCAATGATGAAGCCTTTTTCATTTGGGCCGGCCGGCAAATCGCGGCTGACCCGGTGAAAAATTTCTTTTTCAACTTCACTGACGGCAAAGAGCCCTTATTTTTTTGGGTCTATGCCTGGCCGGCCGGATTCTTCCCTGACGCCCTTTTGGGCATTCGCCTCACCACCGTTTTTTTCGGACTGCTAAGCCTGGTTTATTTCGCTGGGATCTCTCAGCGGTTGAAAATCAACCCGCTTCTGACCGGACTGGCGTTTGTTCTCAATCCGTTTCTCCTTTTTTACGACCGGATCGGAATGCAGGAAACCCTGTTAACTTTTTTGCTTTTGGCCGGCATCTACTATCTCCTGGCTAAGCGGCAAATTCTCACCGGCTTGTTTTTAGGACTGGCGTTGTTAACAAAGACCAGTTCCGTAGCGCTAATTATTTTTCTCCTGCCGGTATTATTTTCCCGCCGGTACTTCAAATCCTTTCTGATAATGGTAATTGTCTATTTGCCGGTCCTTTTCGGCTTATCCCGCGTCTCAGCACACAATTCTTCCTATGTTGGAATTATTCCTCTTTCCCAAATTCTGGCAAATTTCAAGCAGACGGTCTCTTGGACGCAAGGCTATCTGGGTTGGCCCCTGGCAATTGCCGGTTTTCCGGCTCTGCTGCCCGCTCTTGCTGAAAGTTTGGTAGCCAGGATCTATTTCCCCCGTTATTTCCTCTTTTGCGTGCCGTTGGTAATCCTTTTTGCCGCCCGGCTCTTGCGCAAATATCCCTGGGTTTTTCTGTTGCTCTTAATCCCGAATATTCTTCTAAGCTGGACAATTGTTACTGATGTTCAAACTGCCCCTCTGCCCTATATTGAACGCTGGCAATATCTTGAATCCTGGCCGGCCGGCTACGGAATCGCTCAAACGGCTCGATTCTTGAAAGAGAGGGACGCCAAACGGATAATTGTGGAAGACATAATGCTGACAAAATACGGTCTGCCTTATTACTATCCTTCTGCCGGATATTCTGTCGGTGGGGAAGGGGATTACTATGTTTTTGACCGGGAACAATACAATTTTCCGTTAGGATTGAAATTAGTTGCCGCCTTCCCCAAAGTCGGGGATCATGAGCGAATTTCCGTGTTCCGTTCAAATGACTAATGACTATTCACTAATGACTAATGACCACCGTATTACCGGGCACATGATTGTCAAAAACGAAGATTGTTTTGTTTGGTATGCCGTCAACTCTGCCCTCCCCTTTCTGGAGAAACTGATAATTTACGACACAGGATCAACTGACCGGACAGTAGAAATTATTAAGTCGGTCAAAAACCCCAAGATTGAGTTTGCCCAAAAAGGGAAAGTTGGTCCGAAGGAACTGGTTAATTTGCGCCGGGACCAAATTAGAAGGACACGGACGGAGTTGTTTTTTCTTCTTGACGGTGACGAAATTTGGCCGGAAAAAAACCTTCAGATCTTTTTTCAAAAAGCCACCAGGATGTCCAAAAACAAACTGGCCGCCTTTTGCCGGACACGCAACGCCGTCGGTGATATCTGGCACTATCTTCCTGATGACGCTGGTCAATATAAATTGGCCGGGCGCAAGGGTCACTATAACATCCGGTTGTTTAAAAAAACCGCGGGCATTGATATCGTCGGCCGCTATCCTTTGGAAGCCTACACTTTTGCCGGACGCCCGGTCAATGACCTGCCGGACAAATTGGAATTTATTGATGTCTGGTATCTTCACGCCACCCATCTGCGCCGGTCCACTGAGACTTCCGGACATGTTGCCGGACCAAGCCGTCGGTCCAAGATCAAATTCGAGATGGGGATCCCTCTGGCCCGTACAGACCTGCCCGAGGTTTTTTTCCATCCAAAACCGGAGACGGTTCCCGATCCGTTGGTCCGCCGGAGTACCTCCTACTTCTTTCGCAGTTTGGTAGAAACTCCCTTACGCCGCCTGCACCGGAAGCTGTTATGAAAAAAACGCTTTTTCAGCACCAAGCGATCATCTTCCTGGCCATCGTCTTCTTTTTGGCATTTAGTTTTATTCAAATTGTCAAACATGAATTTCAATTCCAGACTTTTGGCCTTGACCTGGGCTTTTACGACCAAATTCTTTGGAAAGCCGGCCGGTTGAATTTCTCCAAAAGCACTGTTGCCGAAGTCGTGACTCAGCATATCCGGCTGTCTTTTTTTGAGAACGATTTTGAGTTGACACTCTTGCCGTTGGCCTTGCTATATCGGGTTATTCCTTCGGTTTGGGTGCTCTTTGTTTCCCAGGCATTTTTCGCGGTATCTTGCGTGGTTGCTCTCTATTTTGCAACTTTCAAAAAGACCGCCTCCCGATTTTTCTCTCTCGCGCTGGCTCTGGCGGTCTTTTTATCCGTTCCTTTTCAGCACGTTGTTTTTGACGGGTTTACGGCCGAGGTGATTGGTGCTTTTTTCCTCTCCCTCTTTTTTCTCGCTCTCTTCGGGAAAAAAGATCACCTGCTTTGGTTAGCTGTTTTTGGCATGCTGCTGAGCAAGGTTGAGTTTTCTCCGGTCGTGGCCCTTCTGGGTCTTGGCGTCTTCTTTTTTGAAGGTAGACGGGTTTTGGGTATCAAAATATTTCTGTTGGGCACGGTGTTTTTTATTTTTTTGGTCTATTTTCTCAACCCGCTTATTTCCCCGTCATACCGAAATTATAGTCATTATTCTCTTGGCTATGGAGCAATTGGGTCAAATCCGCAGCAGGTTCTCCAAAATGCGCTTTTCCGCCCCCAGATTCTTCTTCAGGCCATGATTACGCCCTCACAGAAAATTTTCTACCTCCTCCAACAACTTTTTTCGTTTGCCTTTCTTCCTTTGCTGGGATTTCAAACCGGCTTGGTCCTAATTTTTGAGTTTTTTACCCGCTTGGCGAACAACGTCATGGTTGCCAAGTGGCCGCTCCATAGCTTCACCATTTCGGTGACCTCAGCTGCCGCGTCAATTTACGCTGCCGTCAACCTGAAAAAGGTGAACCCGGCAATTTTGGGGATCGTCCTTCTTTTTTTTGCCGCCGTCGGAAACCTTTTCTTTCATGGGCCGATCAACTCTCTGTTCAAACAGCAGTTCTACCGGCAGCCGGACTGGTCCAGGGCCAACCACCAATTGCTTGCTCTCGTTCCCGGAAACATTTCGGTAGCCGCTAATAATTCTCTGGTCCCGCACCTTTCCCACCGGGACAAAATCTATCTCTTGCCGGAAGTGGCTGACGCTCAATATATTTTGATTGACAGTCGTGATTGGCCAAATGCGTTTACTCCCGCCGACCGCGCGACCGTAATTGCTCTCGTTAACCAGTTGGTTGCCGACAGACAGTATCGCCTTGTTGCTACAATAGGGGACACGGCTCTGTTAAAACGTCAATGAAAATTGCCTTTTTGAGTTTTTATAGCGGTTATGTTCCCCGGGGAGTGGAAACTTTCGTCCATGAATTGGCCAATCGTCTTGCCGTGAACAATAAGGTAACTGTTTTCCAGAGTGGTCCGGAACTGACGGGAGCAAAATATAAGACTGAGATTATTATTACCCGGGCTGACTGGAAGAAAATTAACGGATTGCGCCATCTTTCTGCTCGGATTTTCTTCGATTTCAGTTTAACCAATTTGGCCAGGCGTTTTTATTTTGACTCTTGGAGCCGTTATCAGGCGGAGTTTGCCCGGAGGAGTTTGGCTGTGATGGACAAAGATACAAAGATAATTATTACTGCCGGTAGCGGCTGGGTTAGTCTGCTGGCTCGTTTATGGTGTTTCCGATACACCGCTAGATTAGTAATTACCGGCCAATCAGGGCCGGGGTGGGACGACCGCATCAATCTCCTGTGCCGTCCCGACGCGTTCGTGGCCCTCACTGACTA
>CAZRUW010000115.1:0-3031 GCA_964603445.1 uncultured Gammaproteobacteria bacterium
GTTTCATGAATTTATTTTTGAACTTGCGAATACCACAAGTCTTACTTGTGGATGATCAAGCTCGAAAAGAATACTCGGCGAAGCCGTTTCGCTCGAAACCACGGCTTTTAGCCGTGGAGTTTCATTCGCTGCTCGCTGAAGACCCCGCAACAAGTTACGAGGATGAAGCCGAACAGAGAAGACCTCCGGGTGTCCAAAGGATACCCCGCGGTTTACCGCGGGGAGGATGTCATTTGTTAGAAAGGATTTGGGATATTTTTTGCAGAGATCCAGGATATTGATGGCAAGTTTGGTCGTTCGCTTTTCTAAAACCTGGCTTCGGGTGAGTTCCATCAGTCAATGATAAATGAAAAATGTTAAATATTAAATCTCGACCTCTTCCCAAATATCCTTGCCTTTTTTGTTTTTGCCGGTAGCTTTGTAGAGTTTTCCTTTTTGTTCCAGAATTTTTTCCACGAAAATTTTCCCGCTGAGATGGTCCATTTCGTGCTGGATGACAGTGGCAGGGAAACCGGCGAAGACTTTTTCAGACGTCGTCAGATATCCAGAATGGTCAGATGTCTTAGACTTCGTTGTTTGTCTGTCAATGTCTGACAATGTCTGATACCTTATTTTTACCCATTTCCACCTCTTGACGATGCCATAATAATTCGGTAAAGATAGGCAGCCCTCGAGAGGGGCTTTTTTGTCCTTTTCCGGTTGAAGATCTTCGGAGTGATCCAGAATTTCCGGGTTAATAAAAGTATGGATGGGTTCGTTGGGTTTAGTATCGAATTTGGTGACAAAGAGGCTGTAGGGCAGGCCTATTTGGTTGGCGGCCAAGCCGACGCCCTCGGGGTCTTTTTGCGAAAGAAGAATCTGTTTCATTTCTGAGATTATTTTTTGCAGTTTTGAACCGGAAATATTTACCGGAGAGGTTGGCCGGCGCAGGATTTCATTGGGAGCAAGGACGATAGAGTACATGGGCACATTATATCTTTATTTGTGTTCTTCCAGCCATTTTTGGGCTTCGGCATCGGGACCGATTTTTTTTAGGATTTGTTCCATTTCCAGACGGGCGTTGGCGCGATCGCCGGTCTGATCGAGATAGAGCGCCAGGGCATAGTAGGCGTCACGGTAGTCCGGTTTCATGGCGACGGTTTCCCGGAAGGTTTTGATGGCTTTCGAAATCTGGCCAACTCTGCCCTGAAGAATTCCCAGATTATAGTGAACTTTGGCGTCAGTGGGGGCAAGTTGAGCGGCTTGTTGGATGGCAGCAAGAGCGGCAAGATAGTATTTAGCGTCAACGGTTCCCAGTTGATAGAAAGTGCGGGTGCGGGTTTTCCAGAAAGGCATGGCGTTGGGGGAAGTTTCCACGACTTTGTCCGAATCCCGGATGGCCTGGTCAATCAGGTTTTGAGCACTGAGGTTGAATTGAGGAAAAATTGTGGTCAACTTTTGCTGAGCAGAGCCGGTGGCGGCGGCATAGATAGCGCTGCCAATCACGGCTTCATTATAGGAAAGTTCATCACGGAAGGTAGGCTCGTCGGGATTCTGGTTGACGGAACCGGAAAGATAGGGGTAGGCGTCAACATAGCGGGAGACGGAGTCAAGGTTTTTCCCGTAAGCGTAGGCCCTGTCGGCTTGCCACATGTTTACAAGACCCAGCAGATAATTCAGACTTATCAGACTGATCAGACTGATAACCAGCCATTGGCCAGCACCCAAATTATTGGCAAGGGTATTAGGTAGTTCTTTATCAGGTTCCTGTTTAGCCAAAATAAAACAAAAAGCCGGGATAAGAAAGAAGAACAGGCCGATGATGACGACAGAAAAGCCGAAGAAGTTGGTGACCAGAATGGAAACCCAGGCGGCAAAGAGAGCGGTCACTGGAAATTGGTCCTTTGTCACCAGTGACGAATGACGGATGACTAATTTACGAAACCACAGAGTGAAGGCTCCCAGGATGCTCAAGTAGGCGAGCATGCCGACTGTGCCGGTGGTGGCCAGAATGTTTAGGAATTCATTGTGAGCTTTGTTATAGAGGAAGTCCCACTCGGAAACCATGTTGTGGGCGACGGGCCGGTCCTTGTAGTAGGCGTAAGCGAAGGTTTCGACGCCGGAGCCAAAGATGGGGTAACGTTGCCAGACTTTGATGGCGCCGGCCCAGACAATTTCCCTGATCTTTCCCGATCCGGTGATGCCGATGTCAATGTACGAGCTGGGAACCGGCGCCTTCGGCGCGGAACTGGTGGTAACTTGCCGGCCCGTGATTAGGTTTTCCAGGGAAAATTTTTCGATTTGAGAGAAAGGCAAACCAAACACGAGAGAAAAGAGAAGAAAGAAAAAAGAAGAAAGGATTAAGGGACGATTGAGTAGAATTTTTTTAAGTTCGCGGCGGTGGGTATAGACAGTTGCTAGACCAAAAACACCCAACCCGGCGACCAGGCCCAGAATGCCGGAGCGGGATTTGGTAAAAAGAAGAGCGGCAAAATAGAGGGCAATGATGGCGGTGTAGGTGAAGGAATAGGGGATGCTTAGAAGAGTGTTATTAGCCTGTTTTTTAGGGTGGGAAACTTGAATTTGAGGTTCTTGGGGGGCTTTGTTGAAAATAAATCCCAGGGCGGTCAGGATGAGGACATCAAGGTAGGCGGCCATCCAGTTTGGTTGGCCCAGGGTAGCAAAAACCCGCCCTTTGACGTCCTGGACCCAGCAGTCGACATTAAACTTGCCGGTAATCATAAGGCATGATGGGGAGGCCCCAAAGTGTTCGAAGGCCCCGTAGACGGAAACAATGGCGCCGGAGATGAGGGAGACAAAAATGATGCGAAGAACATGGGAGCGTTGGAGATTGGAGACGGCGGCAAAGTAAAGGAGGATGTAGGAAATTGTGGCCAAAAGCCCTTCGTGGAAACGGCTGTAATAGCCCCAGACGGAGGTGTGGGGATCGATGCTGAAAATTGTAGATAGGATATGGGAGGCAAGATAAAGAAGAAGGGGAATATCCAAAGGGGTCCGGGGGATACTCTTAATCCAATTTCCAATTTCCAAT
>CAZRUW010000116.1:0-2253 GCA_964603445.1 uncultured Gammaproteobacteria bacterium
ATTTGTATAAGGATCTGGCGCGATTGGCACCTTTTGGTCTTGGTAATCCCGAACCGGTTTTTTGCAGCCAGGTAACCGTCCAATCCTTCCGAACAGTTGGTGCTGGCGGCAAGCACCTTAAGTTGTTAATAACCTCAAACGAGGTTGAGGGATCTCGTCAAATTGACGCAATAGCATTCGGCTTAGGCTATTTGGCTCCAATGCTTAAAGTGGGCCAACAAATAGAATTAGCCTATAATCTGGATTTAAATATTTTCAATGGCAGTCAAACCCTCCAGCTTAAAGTTAAAGACATAAAAATTCCGGAGGTGTAGATTCGCTTCCACCCCTCGGGTGGCAATCCTATGGACGAATTGACAGAACTAATTAAAACCAATTATCCCCGAATAAACTCTGACTTGATTAAGAAAGCCATTGACTTTGCCACTGCTGCCCACTATGGCCAGAAAAGGCTCTCCGGCGATCCTTATGTTTCCCACCCGCTGGCCGTAGCAGAAATTTTGGCCGGTTGGAGAATGGATGAAGAGTCGATCATTGTGGCTCTTTTGCACGACACAGTCGAGGAGGGCGCAGCAACAACGGAAGACATTAAAAAGACCTTTGGTGAGAGGATTACAACTCTTGTTGACGGCATTACCGTCATAGGCCAGATCAAGCTGCGCGGTTCGGACGAGGAGGAATTGGTTGAGGGGTTGCGGAAGATGTTTTTGGTCATGGCCAAAGATATCCGTGTGGTTGTTGTCAAGCTGGCTGACAGACTGCACAACATGCGGACTTTGAAATTCCACCTTCCGGAGAAACAAAAATCGGTGGCGAAAGAAACCCTGGAAATCTATGCCCCGCTGGCCGAAAGACTGGGCATGGGACAGGTTAAAGCTGAACTTGAAGACTTAGCCTTTCCCGTCCTGTTTCCCAAAGAATACGTTTGGGTCAAAAAGATTTCCGCTCCCTATTTCCAATCAGCCCAAAAAGACGTTGTTCAGGCGAAGGCTGCTATCAAAAAAAGCCTGGCAGATGAAGGCGTGAACTGCGAGATTTTTAGCCGGATCAAACATCTCTACAGCCTCTATCGAAAACTTCTCCGCCCGGAAATAAACCGGGAGATTTCCCGTGTTAATGATCTCCTGGCTATTCGGGTCTTGGTGGACACGGTGGAACATTGTTACGTGACTTTGGGGATTGTCCATAAAATTTTTCGTCCCTTGCCCAACGTCGGTATTTCCGACTTTATTGCTGTTCCCAAACCCAACGGCTATCGTTCGATTCATACCAAAGTTTTTGGTCCTTCCGGGAAAATCATCGAAATTCAGATCCGGACTTTCAAGATGCATGAAGAGGCGGAATATGGTCTGGCCTCCCACATTTACTATGCCTCTCTCAAGGCCAAAGGAGCCAGTGACGCGGACCTGGAATCGGGGAAAATCGCTTTTGCCCCTCTGGAAAAACTCTCCTGGATTAGGCAATTGGCCAACTGGCAAAAAGAAATCACCGACAGCAAAGAATTCCTCCAGACTCTCAAACTGGAGGGGCTCTCCGAGAGAATTTTCATTTTGACGCCTAAGGGCGATGTCAAAGATCTCCCTAAAGGTTCCACTCCGATTGATTTTGCTTATGCCATCCATACCAGTCTGGGCGACCGGACGGTCGGGGCCAAAATAAACGGCAAGATAGTCTCTTTAAGTTATCAACTTAAATCCGGGGACGTCTGCGAAATCATGCTTTCCAAAGAGCCCCGCAAACCCAAGGAAGGCTGGCTGGATTTTGTGTTCACCAGACTGGCAAAAAAGGAAATCCAAAAGGGATTAAGAGCGCCACTGAAGTGAAGCGCCATAGGTGTGAAGCTGTTTCACCCTGGGGATGTAAACAACGGAGAACCGCAACCTAAGGTCTGGTTTTGACTCTATTCCCATTGTTTCCAGATATATCTCTAAATTGTTCGGCAATATGCTCCGGCGCTTCATTAAATGGCATCCAGGTCACGGTTTTTCCCGGTTTTAACGGCATCCTGGCCGCATCCCCTTTAGTGCCGGGTTGATAATAACCGTTATCCCAATTATCCACATGGATAACACCCATCTCGTTTTCACTAGTTTTTCTCTTCTTGCCCATACCAATTTTCCAACAAAAAAAATCCTCCCGGTATCGGGAGGAAATAGACTAGTTGCGAATTAGCCCCTTTGGGTGTTACTCTTAAGGTATATGAATATTTTATCTGCCCTACGTTCTGAGAGAACCGCTAAAGCTCTCATTGGT
>CAZRUW010000117.1:0-2371 GCA_964603445.1 uncultured Gammaproteobacteria bacterium
TGCCTGGCCGCCACTAATGACGGTCTGAATTGTCGGGGCCATTAAAAGTTGGTTGTCCAGAAAAATGGCCAGTTGTTTGTTGAGATTTCGTTTGGTAATTTCCTCAAATTTTTTGGCCCCCTGATCCGTAAAAGTAAGCTCCACTATGGGTTCGCCGGTGTCAGATTTAAAGGAAGGCTTAGCCAATTTCAGATCCTTGCCGGAGAGGTCGGTTGTGACCTGATAGGGCCCAAAAAGTTGGGCGGCAACGGAACTGATTTTTCCCGCTTCGGAACTGGGGATTTCTTCCCGGAAGGTGAGTTCGGCAGTTTTGCCGATCAGATCCGTTGCTTGATTGACATCCGTGATGCCGGCCAATTCGACGATCACCCGATAACTTCCGGCGGTCTTTTCCGTCTGGACCAAGGGCTCGGACACGCCAAAGAGGTTTACCCGGCGCTCGATAATACCCTTAAGAGATTCAAGAGCAGTGTCCCGGTCGGACACGCTGACCTTACTCATGTCAGCCTGGAGAACCAAGTGGGTGCCGCCAGCCAGATCCAGACCTTCCTTAATATTAAAATCCCGGCTAACTTGAGTTCCCAGGAAATTGAAATCAACCGAGGGCCGGTCAAATTTTTGACTTATCTTTATATTACCAATCTTAAAATTGACCTGGGGCAGACGAGACGGCAAATCAACATAAACCGCTGCCGCAGTCAAGACAATAATTACCCAGATGAGAAAGCGATTGGACATGGAAGCGCCTATTTTTCTATTTTAGACCGTTTTGAGGGGCGAAAAACAGAGTCAGAAATTGCCAGTTGCTGCGATCCTTGAAAATAGAATGTCAAAGTTCCGCGATCCGGACGTTTTTCAATTTCAACCTCATCCCCTTTTTTGATCGCCATTATTTTGGCGAATTTATTCGGAATTGTCACTGCCAAACTGTTGCCGGTTTTTATGACCTTTTGCACCATTTACGAAACGAGTTCTTCCTCATCCCCTATTAACATCACTCTTGATCCTTCAAGTATTCCCAAAATAAACGGGTCTTTTTTCTTTTTCCGAAAAGCGAACTCTTCTTCGGTCATCGGGGTGAAGAATATTTCCCGCCCGCGGCGCAGTTCTTCTTCACGAACCAGGGCCGCCACTTCCGGAATAACCACATTTCCCACAATAAGCAGGTCAACTTTTTCAGCCGAACCGGGAATATCCCGGGCAAATTTTCCGGATAGCATGGCCATTCTGACTCGTCCAAGCTTGCTGCGGTGTTTAAGAATGGCTCCGCCTAAGCCGGTAGTTTTAGCAATGAGTTCCAGAAGGTCAAAATAGAGAGGGTGGTCTTTTCTAAAGGAATAATAAAGCCTGTTAGCCCGATGTTCCTTGGCAACCATTCCGGCCTTTTCCAGATGGAGGAGTTCCCGCCGGACGGCGTTAATTTCTTCCTTGCTTTGGCGAACCAGTTCCCGAACGTGGATAATCTGTCCCGGTTTGGAGAGAAAAATTGTAAGGAGTTTGACCCTTACCCGAGAGATTATTAAATCACTTAGCATAAAACTCTCCTTGCGGGCAGGTGGCCCAATAATAGACTATTAAGAAATAATTAGCAATTCATTCCTACTTTACGGTAACCGGTTGCCCGATCGGCAGGACTTCAATCCAAATCTGACCGCGGTTAAACTGCATTTCGGCTCCTTTAGCATCATAGAATCGTGTTCTGTCAGTCCGGGTTTTCTTTACCCAGGTGCCGTCAATGACCTTTCCATCAAGGATAAACTTCGCCTTACCCGAACCTTTGGTCCCATAGAGAGTGTGCTGACCGTGACCCTCTTCATCATAACCGTCGGCAGCAATTCCCATGGTGGTAAACTCCAGAATCACGTTTTTTGCCAGGAGCTGCTGGTTGTTATCCAAATCCCTAAGCGGCTCGCCGCCACTCCCGCGAAGGTAGGAATTGCTGTCGTGGTCATATTGCCATTTCACCACATAGTCATTGGCATAGGAGGCCTGAAGTCCGGAATTGGCAAATTCAATGGTACCGGCCGCAGGGCGTTTGTCCAAAGTAACGTCGTCCTTGAAGACCCAAGGCACAAAGTTGATATTCCAGGAAGTTTGTTTGCCGGTAACATCATCAGTTTCCAGATTACTTAACCCTCTCTTGGCGGCGGCGAAGTCCCACAGTTTTGTCGTTGAAGTATAAACAGTATGCTCGGTGGCAGTATTGGCTCCCAAGCGCTCGTAGTCGCGCCAGAAAGCGGGAAAACCGATGCTGAATTGGTTTAGATCGTTGTAACTTCCCCAACCATATCTTTCAATCTGGCCAAGGGCGTTGGCCGGACCGGGGGTGTTGGCTCCCCCGACATGGGCATAGAGGGGAAAACTGCCATAT
>CAZRUW010000118.1:0-14875 GCA_964603445.1 uncultured Gammaproteobacteria bacterium
CTCCCTGTGTTACTCTGGACAAAATCCATTGATAGCGTTGAGTGGCAAACATAATTTTAAGAAACCAATTGTACAAAATTATCAACCGCTTGCGTCAGGCCGAACTCCTTTACTAGTTCTATGTTGGCTTGAGACAACTCCTCTGCGGATTTTTCATCGACCAGGAGTTTAATTATTTTTTTAGCAAATCCGTCTATATTCTCAGGGCCAACCAAATATTTTCTCTGACTGCCGTTAAACAGTTCCTGGGGCCCTAGTGTGTTAGAGGCGACGGCCGGCAAGCCAAAAGCCATCGCTTCTAACAATACCCGACCGAATCCGTTTTCAGTAATGGGCATAAAAAAGAGGTCGGCGACATTATAATAGTTTGGGACTTCAAAATTGGGAACCGGACCGGTAAAGATAACCTTCTCTTCAAGGCCGACTGAAGCCGTCTCTTTTTTAAGGGTTTCCAGCAACGGACCGCCGCCGACAATCAAAAAACGGGCATCGGGAACTTTGGGCAAAACAAGGGAAGCAACGGAAACAATTTTGTCGGCCCCTTTCCGCGGCGAGAGCCAGTGGACGAAAAGAACAACTTTCTTGTTGACAAGACCGAGCCGACGACGGAGTTTCTTGCCCACAGCCTCGTTCTTTTTGAACCTGTCCAGGTTCACCCAGAGAGAAAACTTTGCCGATCGACTTTTGTCGACCTGATAATATTTTTTGTAGTAGTCCCGCATTTCTTGTGTGCACGTCACCAGTTTGTCAATCAGTTTCAGGTTCAAACGGAAGGACCAATCCTGGCTGATTTTCGACCAAATAACCGCCAGACTAAACCGGAACGGCACCTCATACTTGTGTCTTGATTGGCAATGCCAATAGTAACATCGGCCCCCAAACAGACGGCAAACAATGGCGGCCGTGATCGAACTGAAAATCGAATAGTGGACATAGAAGATCCTGTAGCCTCTCAGCCGGAGCGATAAGAAATAGAACAGTCTGACCGGCAAATTTATGGGGAAGACGTTAAATCGCTGGACGCTTATCCCCGACAAATTTTCAATCATCGGATGTTTGATCCTGGATTGTTCCAGAAAAAGAAAAATATCCAGCCTTTTGCCGATTTCCGGAAGAAGCTCATAGATGTGGCGATAGTGCGAGGAAATCCCGGGATCATACTCGGAAAGGACATAGCAAACCTTTGTCCGACCCTTTAGGTCGAGACTGTTGAGGAGTTGACTCAAAGAAAGGGCAACATCGGGTAAAGAGTATTTTTGAGCTGTTTGCAATCCGTCATTTTGAAGGCGAACGAAGCTTTTTTTATCTCCAAGAATTTGCAGAATTTTTCTGGCAAAGTCATTAATGTCAGGAAATTTTGCCAGGAAGTTTTTCTCGTTGTCCGTCATGATCGAACGGGGCCCCAGGGTATCAGTCGCGGCTAAAGGAACCCCGCTGGCCATGGCTTCAAGAATCACCCGACCGAATTCCTCTTCCTTAGAAGGCATCAGAAAGACATCGGCAGCAGAATAATATCGGGGAATTTCCAGATTGCTCTTGGGACCGAGAAGGATGATGTGCTTTTCCAGTCCCTCGGCGCTGATTTGTTGGCGGAGGCTGTCTTCGAGTTCACCGCCACCGACAATAAGAAATTTAACCTTGGGGTCAGTCTGCCAAACTTTTTTGGCAATCGGAATGATTTTGTCCGCCCCCTTTCGGGGAGAAAGTCCATGGAGGAACAACACAAGCGGCGATTTGCCGATCTCAAGTTCCCGACGGACCTGCTGGCGGCTACCGGCATCCGGATGAAAACGACGAAGATTAATCCACAAGGGAAATGGGACGATTTTTTCCGGGGATAGGTCGAAAGTCTTTTGAAAGTAGTCCTTCATCCCTTCATTGCCGGTGATCAGAAAACTAATTAATCTAAGATTAAGTCTGAAGGCGGAACTCTCCCACCATTTATGCTTATAAAGAGTATACATTTGACAATACCAGTAAAGAGAGGCTCCCCCAAACAGCCTGACGGTTAAACTGGCAACAATCGAGGAAAAAATCGAATAGTAAACATAAATATTCTGATACCCCTTAACATTAAGCCACGAAAACACGAGGAGCCTTTCAAGGATGTTGAACGGGGGCTTACTGAAAAGTTGCGAATAGACATGAAATTTTGCGCTTTGGATTTTTTCTTGGGGCCTTTTTTCGATAACGAGATAGATATCTGTTGTTCTGGAAAGATTCTCCAAAAGTTCCCAAATGTAAAAAAACCGGGATGTCTTGGGTCCGTCATATTCCGGCAGGACATAGCAGAGTTTCGGCTTCATTTTTTAAAAAGGCAGAGAAAAGTGGGCAGAAACCAACATGAACAGTTGATCAAGACATCCGCGAATGGGGCCATAGGGAACGGGGTTAATCAGCAGTTCCATAAACGCCCGTATTTTAAGACTTTTCATCAGGTTTTTCTCGAACAAACACTCGGAAATGGCTGACAGATATTTTTTGTCAAGCTCCGTGGGGCTTTGCCTTTTACCGTTAATTTCCAGGCAGGAATAAAGCCCGTTTTTAATTTGGGGGCGGATGACAAAATCTGATGCTTTATCGAAATTGGAAATCGATCCCTTGTCTCCAATAATCCGGAACCGTCCGTTTTGGTAGTCTTGCGGCCGGATATAAACAAAATTGGCTCCGCCGGTGAAGTAGATGTTTTTATGAAAAACAGCCAACGGGGTTTGGGTAGCCAGAAATTTGGCGGCAGCAAGAGCATGGTATTCATAACCGAAATTCAGAAATTCAATTTTTTGAATTCTGCCGATCAAACCAGCGGCAATAATGGCTTTGGCAGCCGATAGCGGCGGCAGCGAGGGAAACTCCTCGGAGACAGAAACTTTTTTAAATTTCAGGAATAACGGCAGGGCCCAAAAATGGTAGAAGGCCAGAACCGGCGTATCTACCATGACAGTCAAACCCGCGGGCAGTCGCCATAATATTTTGGGCACTTCACTGAGGGTAACGGCGATAATAACCAGGTCAGTTTTTCGAAAATCAATTCCGGCCAGAGTGTCCCGGACAAAAAGTGTCTTACCCGACTTTGTAATCTTTATTTCCCGGGTGCGCCTGCCAACAATGGCGGTGATTTCAAAACCATCATGAAGACAGACTAAAGCCGGAATGATTGTGTCGCGGACCCTGTTCCCCGCGCCGATAATCACAATTTTTTTCTTCATAGAGCGGCTGTTTTTCGCCATAAACTCATCAGTCGGGCAGTGTTGTTTGGATAGTTACAATAGGATTGGATTTCCCGTCGAGCGCTGTTCCCCACCTTTCGAAGTCTTGTCCGATTTTTGATCAGATTAATTATTTCCAGGGATAAGGCCGCGCTATCGCCCGGATCGACAATAATAATTGATTTCCCACTGGTTAGCATGTCTTCAACAGACCCAACCCGGGTCGAAACTGCCGGTAATCCGGCCAAAGCGGTCTCCATGACCACTCTTGGTCCGCCTTCATACCATGAGGACACAACCAGAAGATCGGCTTGGCGGTAGAACTTTGGAAGATCGACATAGTTCACCGGACCGATAAAATTTATTTTGTCGGCGATACGCAGCCGTCGGGCCAGTTGGCGAAGAGAGGACTCCTGCGCTCCGGAACCGACAAGGGTTAGTCTTGCCTGCGGAACGGCCGCGAACACCGAAACAAGCGCCCAAAAAAGGATGTCAAAACCTTTTTGTGGAATAAGGCTGCCAACAGAAAGGACTTCAAAGGACCGGTTAGATTTCTCTTTTTTCCTTCCGAGACGGTTAAAAATTTTCTGGGCGGCCGGTGATGGAATTACGGGGACATAAAACATTTTTTGGGGTGAGATTCCCAAGTCCTGCAATTGGGAAATGGCCCGCCGGGAATCAGAGCGGATGGAGTCGGCCTGACGGAGAACAAATGTTTCCACCCACCGGAAAATCCGGTGCCGGAACGGATTCTTCGCCAGCCAATGACGATCGGCGATTTCCAACCCAAGAACATTGACATTGAGTTTCGAATGATAGCTAAATTTCTTGACTATCCAGCCCACCAAACCAGTCAGAACATCATTGGTCACGATTAGATCAACATTAGATTCTCTTGTTATTCTTATTCCCTGAAGAATTAAACGAACCGCCTTAACCGGCATTATTCCCGAAATCCCCAGAATGGTGATTTTCTCTCCCGCCCGGCGGCGGCACGCTTGGGCCGAAGGGATCAGAACATAGACTTGCCCCAGTTGAGCAGAATAGTCCCGCAGCCGGTTTTCCGTGTCGCTCAGCCCTGGTTTGAGCAGTCCCCTATCGAGACTGAACATGAGAACGGTAATCATAGACGTAAAAACTGACAATCCCCGCCTGATTTTTGATAACCCTAGCTAATTGATAACCCTGAACTTGTTCTTGGGAAACTAAATACTCGTTTGGGAAACGATTCACCTCCGGGGAACAATTTGGGAAACGCGGTTTATCCCGGTGCAAATAGGCCAGTTTAACCTGATCATGGTACCAAAAATACCGTCTGAGGGCAATTTCGTCGAGGTGGGAAGAAAATTTCAGACAAAAGTTTTTTTGACGGGCAAAATAGACCAGCAAATCTTTCCAACCGTAATCTTCGGACCAGGAGCGGGCCGCCAGAGAAAAGTTTCGCTGCCAACCGGGAAAAAGCAGCGGTCCCCCGGAGCGGCCGGAATCCGCGTAGACTCTGGACACCTGATAGTTGACAGCAATATTAGTTTGGAAAGAATAAAAGTAGGAATAACTTATAAGAACCGCTGCAATCAGGGCAACGCTTGCCCGGGAGCTTATTTTCGACAGCAAGACGGCGGTAAAAATTGATAAAGGAACAACCAAAAAATGCAGGTAATAGGCCCGGATCATGAAGGGAAGATAAAAGAGGGCCGAAACGGTAAACCAGAGAAGCACAAGGCCGAGGGGGGTTTTCTTATGTCTGACAAAATCCACCAGAATGACCGCCAGGCCAAAAACAGACAGCCCAAAGACCGGCCAGGAAAGGACGTTTCCGAGGAGAAAGAAGGCGGTGGGCGAGTTGATAATCAGGGGATTAAAAACGGCCGTCGTCGCAAACGGGTTTCTGGCTCCGGGCAGAAGGCGGACAAAAAGACTGTCCGCATAGCCGGTCAAAAAATACATTACCAGGTTATAAATAATCACGGGAGAAAAAACCATTAGCCCCCAAGCCCCGATCTTCACCAGCTTTTTCATTTTGTTTCTGTCTGAAAGGGAAAAAAGAGCGACAACTGCCATAATTCCAAAGAGAATGAGACCGGACTCTTTCACCAGCATCGCGGCGCCAAGAGTCAGGCCGACGAGAGGAAGAAATTGATTTTCTTTGTCAACAAGAAGCTTTTTAAAAAAATAGACAAACCCGACCATGAAAGCAGTCAGAAAGATTTCCCGGTTCACAAACCGGGACATCCAAATGTGATAATTATTGACGGAAAGCAAAAGAACGGCGGCAAGGGCTGTCTCTTCGGAAAAAAAGTCCCGAGCCAAAAAATAGACTAAGATCAGGTTGAAAAGGCCAATAATTGCTTCTGGAAGGCGATACTGCCAATCGGAAAGAGTATCCAATCCCTGAGGATGAAGACTTTGCAGCAAAAAGTGCTCAACATCCAGAGCCAGAGGCGGATGGGTGTTAAAAGACAGAAGATATGACTTCCGGCCGTCGGCAATTCCGTCGATGAGGTTATAGGCTTGATAGGACAGGTCATACTCATCGCCGGCGACATCAGCTCTCCCCAGATTACGAAAAACCAAGGAGGAAAAAAGCAAGCAGCAGACTGAGAGGATCAAAAGCGATTTTCGGGAGAGGTTGAAAGCTGGAAGGGTAAGTTGTTTTTTAAGCTGCAGTTTGAGATAAGACCAAAGGGCCAGCGTGATTACAACCAGGGAGGTAATTGAATGTCCCAAATGGGAAGAAAACACTGCTCTTGCCGACTGGCCTTCAAAAATCACGGTCAAAACGACAGCTGGATAGAGAAGGAGAAGGGAAAGGAGAAAACTGCTGATAAACACCGTTCCTAAGGACTGCTCTCTTTTTAAGGAAATACCGGTAAGAAGAAACCCCGGAAGAAACAGAATCAGAGGAAGAAGGATCAGAAACCGAACGTAAATCAAGCCTCCGGAAAGACCCAGTTGGGCAAGACCAAGAGCCGCAACAAGGTAGATGAGGACAAGCCGATCATTTGTTGACAAGTGTTTCAAAATGGTTATATATATCTGCAGTAATATTGTCCCAATTATACCGATCAACAACCATCTTCCGAGCATTTCTAATCACACTGCGGCGCAGGCTGGTATTAGTAAAGACTGTTTCTATGGCTTGGGTCAGCGCCTTGATATCATCGACCGGCACAACCAGACCTGTTTGGTAAGGAATGACAAAATCTTTCTGTCCCCCACTGTGAGTGGTAATTACCGGAACATTGACCGCCATAGCTTCCAAAAAGGAAACTCCGAAACCCTCATAACGACTGGGGCGGACAAAGAGATCAGCCTGCCGCAAAAAAGCCGGAACTTCTTTGGGAGAAAGGGTTCCTAAAAATTCAACTCTTTCAGACAATCTAAGCCGGGTAACAAGCCGTTGCAGCTCCTCTTTCTCCGGTCCGTCACCGGCAATTTGAAAATGCCAGGGAATACTAGCGGGCAGCAAGCTCAAGGCTTTGATGGTGACATCGGTAGCATTTCGGGGAATAAGGGTCGAGGTGGTAACGAGAGTGAATCTTTTTCTGGCTGGCAGCGGTGAGGGCCGGAATACCTGCAAGTCCACGCCATTGGGAACGACAGTCACGGTTCGGGCTCCGAAAGATTTGGCGAGGGACGCGGAATACTGACTCACAGCCGCGACCAAATCGGCTCGTCGCAGCGACCAGCCGACAGTTTGCCGAAGACAAAAATTGATGAGGGGACGGAAGACAGCCAGAGGACCAAGAAGAACAAATTCTTCTTCAAAGGCAAGGGGGTTTTGGGCAGTAACATAAATCGGCAACCGATAAAAAAGAGAGATTACGCCCGCCGCCAGAGCCTGGGGAAATTCCTGTTTAGCCCAAATAAGCGAAAAATGCTGTGTCCGGCAGAGTCTCAGCCCGATAACGATAGCATAAAAAGTAAAAAATATACTTTGAAAGTTGACTGGTGGGAAATATTTCACCGATACTACCCGGACACTTATTGGCCAGCAAGTTTTTATGACATCGGAAGGGCCGACCAAAACGGTAAAATCGAACTTTCCCGCCAGGCGTTTGAGAGTTTCCACCAGATGCACTTCGGCGCCTCCGAGGTCTTCGGGTTTCAAATCAGCAGCGATGACCAAAACCGACGGCTTGTTACTCATGCGAGGTTTCTTAGGGCAAAGTCAGAAAAGATTTTATAGACAGACATCGGCGCATTTTTCAGCAGCGGACGCAGAAGTTTTTCAGCTTGCCAACGTACCCGGGGATTAACTTCTGAGGAGACCAAATAGACAGGCTCGTGTTCGGCCCCCCACCGGTTTTTAAAAAAACCTTGAGGGGATTGGGGTTCCGAAGCCCCGAGAATAATTTTTGCACAATGTCGATCAAATCCAAAACGGATGGCCTGATCATAAACCCGGTAATTGGCACCCAGGGTCAGAAAGTTTCGGTCGGTGGCATTGGCCCAAATATAGATCTGTTTGTCAAAGAGAAAGAGCCAGAGGAAAGCCACCGGTTGATGACGATACCGGACGGTGGACAAAAAGGAATAATTTTGAAGTTTTTCGGCTACCGCGCGGAAAAGACTGGTTGACAGGGTTACCACACCAAGGCGTTTCATTGTCTGTTGGTATAATCCGACAAAATCGTTAATCAATTTACTGTCGGGTTTGAGCACTTCGGAAGTCAATTCTCCACTCCAAGCCTTGCGAACCATATTTCGCGTCTTATGATGGAAGCGGGAAAAGACCGATTCATAATCCGGTGCCAGCGGCAGAAAGTAGGTGTCATAGACTGCCGTCAATGAAAGGGACGTTTTTTGCGGGCTGTAAATTTCAAAAGGGAACCTTCGGCCATAAAGATACCGGGAGACGAGGGGAAGTATATCCTTCACCGATCCAAGCCATCCCGCGCTGTCGACAAAGGGCAAAGAAACCAAAGTTTGCGTTTTTCCCCGAATCACAGCCGGCAGCAATCCAATAATCCGGCCCGCCCTTTTTATCAGAAGATACATCGGCCGGTAGCCATAGCTCTTTTGGCAGATTTCCGACCAAGCAAATAACTGATAAATGCTGCCGTGGTATTGATGGACGAGATTGTCCCAGTCGTTTTTGTCGGCTATGACCGCCGGCGAAATTGTTGTTGATTCAGTCATCGGCAATTTTTTGGGCCAGGGAATTGACTGTTCCCAGCCTTGTTTTTAAAAATTGTTCCGAATAGACAGACTTTATGGGTAAATTGATAATCCGCTGGGCAATTTCAGTAGCTGCCGGCGCTCCATCGGTTATCGAGTTATACCACTGGCGGTCGGCGAAAATCCCCTGACGGCGAAGCTCCAGCAGTAGCCGGTCCCGTTTTTGGACACCGCCAAACCTGACCTGGAAACTGAAATTAAAAATGGCCCCCGAATCTTGCGGCCGGCTTTGAAAAGCAAAGAGCTTTTCGTCGAGAAAAGCGCGGTAAATTTCCGCCGTTTGGAAGCGGGCTTGCATTTCCGCCTTCAGTCCGGCAGTTTCTTCAGAAAAAATTTTCGTCCAGAGAGCGGGGAGGGAGTGCAAGTCAGCCACACCGTCAAGTGATGACGGCAAAGCAGTGCATCGGCGACAGAGGTTAACAAGCGGTCTAATTTCCGCAAGAAGCAGCAGAGCTTGCCGGACAGGAAACAAAAAAACAGGCTTTGTTGATAAGTTGAGACGTTTAGAGGACAATAAAGCGGCTCCGCCAAAATTGGCTGCCTGTTTATAAAGGCTTAGGAGAATATAGTTACCCTGAGAGCTAATGTTATCACGGCGAAGGCCAGATCCGAGCATGTGAGCGCAGTCTTCGATTATAGCCGTCCCGGCGGGTAATTTTTTTCTGATTTTCGAGATGTCGGCAGGATTGCCGAAGGTATGGACCACAATTACAGCGTCAAGGCCGGAAGGGAAAGGCTCCCTGGCATCGAGATTGTAGGTGACCCGGTCAACATCGATGACGCACGGCTTAGCCCCGGCATTGATGATGGCCCCATAGAGGATCGGGCAGGTAAAAGCCGGCAATCCGACGTTTTTCCAGTTGTTTACCCGGACCAAAGCAGTAATAGCCTCTCGGCCACTGGCAAAGCCATAGAGATGTTTCTTGTCCGTGTTAATAAACGGGGCAACTGTCTCCCTCAATGGCCTGACCGGTCGGTAAAGGCCTTTAACAAGACTGGCAAAAGAGAGACTAGGCAAGTTGTCCATATGGAATAAGATCGGTTAAGGCGACATATTCGGCCTTAAAATTGACCGAAAGAACAGTCAGAAATTCTTCAAATTTCTTCCAGTTCTCTTTTGAGCAATAGGAAAACCGGCGGTTGGGAAAAAATTCCCAAGGATGGGCTAAAAAGACAAGGAACGGGTCATGATTATTCGTCCACCCTATCAGGGAATTGACATAAGATTTTGCGCCCTGAGATGGCAGATAATCAACCACATTAGCCAGATTAAGAAAGGTAAAATCAGCAAAAGGAAAATGTTTGACCCACTTGATCCGGGGAGACGCAAGACTTGATAAGGGAACTTCCCAGAGGCCGTCCACCGGAAAGATTTTATTACCGGGGCGACGAAAGGAGGGCCAGGAGCTGTCTATCAAGAAGCTGTTGTTCCGAAGGATTCGGAAGGAATCTCGGTTGCTGTTCATGTTGGGGGCTCGAAAGACAACGGGGGCGGGCAATCCGGCTTTTTGAAAGTTTGCCAGCGCCAGTTTGAGATCCTGAGTTTTCTGACGAAAACTCAACGGCGGGCTGTCCCAAAACCACACCCGGTTTCCCCAATTGTCATGATGATAACCGTGGAGCCCAACAAGATGCCGATTGGCAGAAAGACCAGCAACTTCCGTTTGGACGACAGGAAGGATACTGCCCTGAACAAAGAAAGTTGCCGTAATGCGCCTTGTTTTCAAAAAGCCAGCCATATCTTTTAAGAACGGCTTGAGGTTGTCGAGACTTTTGTCAGGATAATTTTCTTCAATATCAAAAGTTAAGGCCACCTTAACCGGCACCGACTTTTTTCCCTTTTTTTTGGGCCACAGAAAATGGAAGGGGATAAACCACGGGAAGCGGCGATCACCCGCGAAATCAATCAAATTAGTCACCATCGTTTATTTGCGTTTCTTATCCCTTCGGGCAATTTGACTGCCGGGCAAAAGGTTGGGAATTCCTTTCTCAACCGGATAATTCACCTGACACCTGGGGCAACGCAACTGTTCAGGTTTCAACTCATAGATCAAGTCACCTTTACATACCGGGCACGCCAAGATACTGAGTAATTTTTTGTCGAGCATGACATGATTATATTATATTTTTGAGGAACCGGACAAGGCGGTTTACGGTCGCATCAAGTACAAGAGCACCCCAGTAGGCTACGAGCAGATCAACAATAACAACCAGAAGGAACGGCAAAACTGTCTGGATATGAAATTGGTCGAAAAATATCCGCAGAACAGCTGTGTGCATCAGATAAATCAGGTAGGATTTTCCCCCCAGCGAAGTAAGGAATGCCTGAAGCGCTTTCCCCAAATTGACGGGCCGGCTTAAGAGCAGAAAACCAATCAGGCCGGTGGAATAGACAAGAACCGGCAACTGGGTAAATCGGGTAGATACAATTAGATCCATTCCCTGCTGCAATAAATTGAAGCTGTATATAAGCGACCAGCTCAAACCAACAATAACCAAGATAACGGCAGTCCGTTTCAGCCGGATAGATGCCGGCTCCAAAGCGGTTTTTTTCAGGCCGAGGTAAATACCCAACACAAAATAGAAGATCCACGATCCGAAAAAGAGATACTGATTCCTGTCGGGCCAGAAACTATTGTTGTTAGTAAGAAATTCCGTTTTAGAGGCAATAACCTGGTATAAAGCCGCTTCGGCAAGAAAGAGGATAATGACCATGGCTTGACCTCTTTTTTTGACCAGCCAGAGAAGAAGGGGAAAAAGAAGATACAACTGGAAAATCATCGGTAAAAAGTACAACTGATAGTCTCCCCGGCCGAAAAATATTACCCGGGGCCAAGATTCCGGCAGCCAATGAAAACTCAGATACAAAACAACGCTCCAAAAGAGATACCAGGGCAGAAGTTTTACTGCCCGGCGGGAATAAAAAGCGATTAGGGGAACGTTTGTCTGGGAGTATTTTTTAGCGAGACCGAATCCCGACAAGCTGACAAAAAGAGGGACGCAAAAACGGAAAAGCCGGTCAAAAACTACTTTATAGTTCCAAGCGAAAGTTCCCCGTGAATCGTAAACAAAAAGATAGGCAGAAGCGACATGAATTACCAGGACACCAATGATGGCAAGGGCCCGGAAAATGTCAGGATTTCCCTCTCTGGTCATAGACCGCCTCCACAACTCCCTATCATTTTAACTTATTTCGGACGGACCTTTGGGGGAAAAATCCGGACCATTTTTTCCGGAGACCATGATAAAATTATTTCCATGACGAAAAAACAACTGCTATTTTTTGTCTTGGGGTCAGGAACTTTTTTCTTTTTACGCTTTCATGACATTTCTTATTGGCTGACAGCCAGCTCCGACCAGGGGGCCCACATTCTGGCGATTTATGATATCGTCGTCAACCGACATTTGACTCTTCTTGGTCCTCCTTCAAGCTTTACGGTCCTCTCCGGCCGGGAATTTTTTTTCGGACCGCTGCCTTTTTACCTCACCGTTCCTTTTATCTGGATCTTTGGTTTCAATCAGATGGCGATCTCCCTCTCGGAAATTATCCTACAGTATTTTGGCTTGGCGGTATTGGTCTTTGTGCTGATCAAAAAATACCCTGGCCGGATTTTTCCATATTTTTTTGCAGTCCTAGTCACTTTTTCGCCGACTTTTATTCACTATTCCCAATTTTTGTGGAACTGCAATCCGCTTCTGCCGATTACCTTTCTTATTATCGCCAATTTTGTCATGATCCGTTCACGGGCTACCTGGTACTGGTTCCTATCTCTGGGAGTGCTATCCGGATTTGCCATGCAAACTCATTACGGTTTCGTGCTGGCAATTCCGGTTATGCTGTTGGCGGTAAAAAAACAGATTTCGCGGAAGAATATTCTTTTTGCTTTTGGGGGTTTTCTGGTTGGTTTTGCTCCGCTCATCATATTTGATCTCAAACACAATTTTTATAACCTGACCACCATGTATTTCTATGTCCTGACTTTTTTCCATACCGGTCAGGCAAAAATGGGTATCAAAACCATTCCCCTCCACTATTTTTTCAGCATTCTGCCCTATCTTTTTCTTGCCGCGGCGGTGCTTTTGGAAAAATTCAAAAAGGTCGGCCTGGTGTTACTTGTTGTTTTTATCGGCTACGGGCTGGCGGCAACTTTTCCCCGCCCGTCCCACGGGTTTCTCATGCCGGAAGGATTAAATTATCTTTCCTATGCCCAAATGCGCGATATTATTTTGTCCCAAAATCCGAAAGACTATAATCTAATCGACTTCGAAACCGGGGATACCCGAGCTCTCTACCTGCGGGCTCTGCTGACTATTTCCGGAAAAGCTCCCCTGGGGTTTGCTGATTACCCGATTGCCAAAACAACTTTCATCTATACCCGTCTTCCGATCGGTCAGGTTCTCGGAAATGGGCTATGGGAAATTGAAGCGTCTCTGCCGGGCAAAGTGACGGGAAAATGGCCGGTTGGCGGCGGAATTTATATCTACCGGGTGGACAAAACTTCTTCCTTGATGACACCGCCGGGCAAATAGGTGAAAATTTTGTCGACGTGACCGATAATGTCGGCGGGGGAATTGCCGGTTCGCAGATTCCGGTTGGCATAATAGCTGATAAAGTACCCGTCCCATGGCACTGACGGATCAGCTTTAATGATGAAAATTTTATCTGTGGGTCGGGAATGGCCGTGAATATACATCCCAAAGCTGGCGCTGACCCGATAGAGATCACTGTTTTCCAAAGCAAAAATATATTTATAGCGCAGGCCTGCCATGGAAAGAATAACCGCACCGGCGGTCAGAGCCATGACAAGCGTGTTTTTTCGGAAAAACCTTTCAAGAACCAGGGCCGAAGCCAGACAAAGGAAAGGCCAAAAGTAGATGAGAAGATAGTCATGACGAGACGCTGCATCCCGAAAAACAACCGGGTAAAAAAGAGCGTAGATTAGAAGAAATACCGGAATGTCCTGATGTCCGGCAAGTTTGCCCCGCAAATTCAAAATTCCCCAAAGACCAGCCAAGGGAAGAAGGAATGAATAATAGGTCCAGGCCCACCGGGCCAAGGTGGAAAGATAGGGAACAAGGGCAATTCCCCGGACCCGCAAAAAAAAGATTTCTTCCAGCCCTCCCCCGAAAGGCGAGCCGGTTACCAGAAAATCGTGCGTCAAGTGAAGGCCAAACAGCAAAAAAGAGACCAGCCAGAGATTAACGATGAAAGCCGGTTTTGGGTATTTTCGCCGGGTCAGGACCCAGTGAATTGTTAGCGCCGGCACAAGGAAAAAGCCGGGCCAGGTTGTCAGCTCTGCCAGGATAACAAAAAGAAATGTCAGCCGAAAACGTTTCTCGAAATAGAAATAGACAGCCAGGAGGACAAAAAACATCAGGGGAATTTCGTGGACCGGCATCTTGCCGAAGTAAATGAACATGGGAGTTGCCAGCCAAAAGACCGAACTAATTATTGCCGTTCTGAGGCCAAAGTGCTTTTCCCCCAGCCGATAAAAAACAAAGATAGTTCCCAATGAAAAGACGGCAGCAAAAAGCCGGGAAACCCAGTCAGCGATCCCGAAAATCCGAAAGAATACTGCCCACATAAGGGTAAACGTGGGGAAAAAATGAAAGTTGTAATCAAACGGGACTCTGAGGGGTCCGGAGTTAAGAACCATAGCAAAATGGGTCGCCCAAGGATCATTCACGGCAAAATTTCTTGCCACTTGGCCCCAAAATACCCCATTCCAGTCGTGGTGGCCCCAGAAAGGCTTATTGATATTGTACGAAAGAATGGCCGCCGCCGCCAGAAGAATTAAAATCAGCGGCCCTTTATTGATTAAGAACTTTTTGATAGAACTCGTTTCAAAACTCGCTCTTCGAGCCCGTTTTGAGCCTCCGGCGAGTTGTGTAAAGCAGTTTTGAAACAGCTTTATAAGCGGCATAGGTTTTTTGGGCTACTTGGTCCCAAGTGTAATTATCCTTAACAAAATTGTGGCCGTTTTCCCCCAGTTTTTCTCTCTCAGTCTTGGTTTTATTTAGTACGTGAATAATCATGGCCCCTAGTTCTTCGCTGCTGCCGGGAGGGACAACAAAACCCGCGTTTGCTTTGGTAATTAGCTCCTGGCAATCTCCGACATTGGTGGTAACCACAGGCAGTTTAGCGGCCATGGCTTCCAAAAGAACGATCGGGAAACCTTCGGACAAAGACGGCAGGACATAGAGATCGGAAGTTTTGAAATCTTTGGCTGTTCGCCTCCTTCCGGAAACCAGATTTAAGCAAACCCGGGGATATCTTTTTTGGACAATTTTTATGGCCTCTTCCAAAATCTTCACCCCTTTGACCGGATCTCTCCGGCTGACGCAAAGAACGGTGAAATATTTGGGGTTCGGCCGGGCTTTTTCCCGGTCAAACTCAAAAATATCTACCCCGTTACCGATTTGAACATAGCCGGAAAGACGGCCGGCAGAGAGGCGGAAATTATACGGCCAGCGGTAAAGGATCCAGT
>CAZRUW010000119.1:0-9355 GCA_964603445.1 uncultured Gammaproteobacteria bacterium
GGTACCGGCCGCAGGGCGTTTGTCCAAAGAAATATCGTCCTTGAAGGCCCAAGGCACGAAGTTGATATTCCAGGAAGTTTGTTTGCCGGTAACATCATCAGTTTCCAGATTACTTAACCCTCTCTTGGCAGCGGCGAAGTCCCACAGTTTTGCGGTAGAAGTATAGACAGTATGCTCAGTAGCGGTGTTCGCACCCAGGCGCTCGTAGTCACGCCAGAAAACGGGAAAACCAATGCTGAATTGGTTTAGATCGTTGTAACTTCCCCAACCATATCTTTCAATCTGGCCAAGGGCGTTGGCCGGACCGGGGGTGTTGGCTCCCCCGACATGGGCATAGAGGGGAAAACTGCCATATTCGGAAATCCAATCGAGATAGTAAGTTCTGGCCGAACGAACCGGCCCGACAATGTCCGAATTTTGACAGTAGTACACAGCCATGAAGCGGGTAATCCCTCCCTCGGCAACGGCTTCATAAACAACATCGGCCGCGGAAAGGCCGGATTGCGGCCGGGCGGCTTTGGAGTTTTCAATCATGATTCCCAGGGGTCGGCGTTTTTCCCAAAGGTCACGTTCCGGCTTGGAATACATGGCCCCATTGAGAGGACAGCTCTCCGTTTTTGGCAGATCAGCATAAGGGTTTTTCGGCACTTTAAATTTGCCTGTCTGGGAAGCGGCCGGCTCCTTTTGACTCAACTGCCCCAAGGGAATTCCGGGACGGAAATAGGAAAAGGCGGCAAAAGAAAGCCCGGCGGAAAGCAGATATAAAACCAATCCCAGAGCCAAAAACAACAGTTTACCTTTATTTTGATTTGCCATAACTAATTGGGTATTTTTAGTATTCGTATAATACTAGGCTTTACACAAAAGAGTCAATATGCTAAAAAGTGTTATGGGAAAAAAGACTAAAAGAGAAAAAATTTTGGCGGAATACCATCGAAAGCTGCGGTCTCTGGAAATTGCCACTCCGGCAAAATCCGCACCAGAAGGGAAGGTTGACAAACCTCTTGTAAGCGGTAACTTAATGCAATATCGCTTCACCACCCCGACTTTTTCGGCATCAGGGACCGGACGGGAATTATCGACCCCAAACTTCTCTTATGTCGCTTCGGACCTGAAAAGGATTTTATTTTTGACCGCTCTTGCAATTTGTGCTCAACTTGTGCTATGGTACTTCTTAAGAAGATAGTGAGACATAAAGGCAAGAGGTCTGCCCGCCAAATCTCACTACTCGCCTTTGTTCATCCGAGCAGCGGCTCGTGGTTCAATTTATGGCGGGCTTAAGAAACAGTAAGCTCGCATAACTGCTCGCAAGCTGTTTCTAAAGGGAGGTGAATAGTAATGCAAGGATATTGTGTTAAGTGTCGAGCAAAGAGAGATATTAAAGACGGGAAAGACGTAACTTGGAAGAACGGTCGCAAGGCTTATGTGGGGAAGTGTCCCGTTTGTGGAACCACAGTGGCCCGAGTAATGGGAAAAGCTTAAGATTGACTCTTTTTAGGAAAGAATCGTTCGTATCTTGCGAACGATTCTTTTTTGTTTTTAGGGAGAAACAGAAAAGAGGCCAATATCACCGGTGTCCAGATCGGTCACTTCGTTTGTCGCCAGATCAACAACCGAAAGTCCGGCTGTTCCAAAAGGCAGCAGTGCCCCATTCTGGAGAAGCTTGGCCTTGAGGGCTACCAAATGGTTAGAATCGAGAACCTCAGGATGATAGTAGCCCTCAATGTTTACTCCGCCCAGTTTCGGAAGAGCGTCAGTGTTTAGCCAGTAGTAAATCTGTTGGCCGAAAGGAATAGGGTTTTCCAGTGACTTTTGAGACATTATTTTTTGTGTCGGCGCGCCGTCCAGATAGTAAGTATAGACACTATCACCCATTTTGTAGAAGATCCTATTGTTATCTGCCCACCGGGCTTGAGTGGGCCAACCGGCATTGGCTACGAGATTGGCCACTTCTTTCCCACCGGATTCAAAAATCCAGATTGTGCTTTTGTCGGTGTTGTTTGGTTGAGTGGCGGTGTTGGTGACAACCACATGCGAATCGTCAGGAGAAAAGAAGATGGAAACATTGTCATCCAAACTGCCTCCCCGACCGCCGGCTGAAGGGGTAAATTTCTTAACCAAAGTTGTGTCAGATCCAGACTTAAAATCCAGACGGATGTTACCGACCGGTTGATTAAGATTATAAAGGTACGCCAACTTATTTCCGGCATGATTCCAAGCCAGAGTCGAGATCTGGTTTGGGCCACCGGGACCGGGATTGTCCACTTCCATAGTTAAATCTCCGTTAGTAATGTTTGAGGTAAAAATAGCACACGATCGGGAGCAAACAACGTAAGATAAATCGTTGGAATCTTTCCAGGAAAGAGCGTTAAAATCTGCCTTTACCCCGGCTGCGGCGCCGGACCAATCTGTAGTCTTTGTTTTGAACTGATCGGCGGAAATGATCATTTTTTGGCCTGTTCCATCAGCATTTATGACAAAGATAGAGTTGTCTTTGGTGTAGGCGATTCTTTTTTGAGGACTTGCAGGAACAGCCGACGGCGAAGCAACCGGACGAGTGGCCACAGGAGTAATAATTTTTTTTCTGGCCCCAAGCTGATAAGCAATAAAGGCCGTGACAGCCAGAATAAGGAGAACAAGAATGATTATGATTGCCGTCCAAATGGAAGAATTTTTGGGAGATTCGAAATCCAGGTTGGTTGGTGTCACTGCCGGGGTCGTGACGGGATTATCGTTAGAAATGGCCGGTTTTTCTTCCATGCAGAAAGTGTAACAAAATTGTCAAGTTAAAGAAACCGGGTGACTTTAGCTTGGCTTTGCAGGTTGGAGAAGAGGGTGCGCAGGGCAGTATTTCTCTTTTGGGAAATAATGGCATTTGTGGCTTCAGCCTTGAGTCCGGCTTCATCGGTGGCAGTCATACTTCCCTTATTCTGGTCAATATAGGAGGTTAATTCCTGATCTGAAGCTGTGAAATTTGTTCCGGCGAGTTTTTCCAGAGTCAGTTGCAGGCGGATTTGCGAGCGGAATTCATCCAGGGAAAGCCCTTGACTGGCCAGGGCATCAGTCAGAGAAATCTTCCCGCCAAGGGATTTATCAATTTCGGTGATTTTATCAGCAATTTCCTTTTCAGAGACCTGGATGCCTTTCTTTTGACCGGCCTGGAGAATGATTTGTTCATTGATTAGTTCGTCCAGAGTTTGTTTGCCAAAATTATTTACCAGCCGGCTTTCAAATGTCAGCCGATCGATAGGTCTGCCGTTGACCAGAGCAACGACGACCAAGCTTTTGTTTTTCCAGAGGAAAAAAGCAACAACCACAATAACCAAAGCAACAAGAACGTATCGGTAAAGCGTTTTGGAAGGCGGGAGGTTTTTTAAAATCGGCGGCAGAGAAAGAGAAGACGGGTTCAGTGCGGGACTTTTTTCGACGGCGCTATTTTCTGCAGAAATAGTTTTCTTGGCTCTGGGCATAGCTTTTTTGTCAGTAGCATTGATAATAGTTTATAAGTCAGCTATTAGCAATGGGGAGATTACAAAAAACCCGCTTTTGAAGCGGGATTTTTTGCTTTTCTCAGGCTGCGCAATTTTCCATAATACTATTGGACGGGTTGACCCGAAGAAGTAGCGCTTCTCACAAACGGATTTATCTGCACGTCGGAAGCGGTAACGCTGCCGTCAGAATTTTGAACACCGAAGGCGGCCACTTTTTCCCCAATCTTCAGATCGGATTTCGACCCGGCGGTTTGTTTATTGAAAACCGTGGTTTCGGTCAAAAGCACAATTTTGCTGCTGCCATCCGGCAATTTCACTGTTATTGATTTATCATCCATACTGAGAATTTCCCCGGAGACCGGGCGGAAACCATTTTGATTTGGCCCGTTTCGCCCCGGCCGCTGACCAAAGCTGGCAAAATTCCCGGTGAAGGCCGTTTTGGTTCTTCCTTGCTCGTATTTCATCCCGACAACAAATCCGCCGGCGGCCGCCACCAAGACCAGAACAGCAGCAATAATCGGTAAGTTTTTCATTTAATCACCCCCCCCACTAGACGATAGAAAAATTTCTATCTTCTATCTTCTATCCTCAATCCTCAAAGTACTATCCTCTATCATCCATCGTCTAATTTATTCGTACCTCAAAGCTTCAATCGGTTGTAAGTCTGACGCTTTCTTGGCCGGATACCAACCGAAAATGATACCGATGCTGGCTGAGACGGCAAAAGCCAGAAGGATGGCTGGCAGAGAGATGACAAAGGGGAAAGAAGTCAGTTGGGAAATGGCGTACGAAGCAGCGATGCCGAAAAACATACCGATTGCTCCACCGGAGACTGTCAGAATTATGGCTTCGATTAAGAATTGAGCCACGACTGTTTTCTTCATGGCTCCTAAGGCTTTGCGCAGGCCGATTTCCCTCGTCCGTTCCGTTACAGTTACCAACATAATATTCATAATGCCAATGCCGCCAACCAGAAGAGAGATGGCGGCAATTCCTGCCAGAAGTGCGGTAAACGTCCCCGTGGTAGCTGAAACGGTGTTGAGAATATCCTGCTGCGAAAAAATCGAGAAGTCGGCCTGAGTCGGATCACTGAGATTGTGCCGGGCAAGTAAGAAGTAGCCTACCTGATTTTGGGCATTTGTCATGACGTCGGGAGTTTTGGCTTCCAAAGCAATGGAAGAGAGATAGTCAACACCGAAAAGAACTTTCTGCGCAGTCGACAGAGGAACATAGACAATGTCGTCCTGATTGCCAAACCCCGAGCCGCCTTTGGAAACTGTTTCGCCAATGACTGTCAATGATTGGCCATTTATGCGGATTGCTTGGCCAATGGGATTGGCGCCGTCCCCAAAAAGATCGGAAACGACAGTGGGACCCAAGACTGCCACTCGGGCCAGATTAATATCATCCTGGTTGGTGATAAAAGTTCCGGAGGCAATTTCCAGTTTGTGAACAGTGGTATAAATTGGCGTGGCACCAATTATTTCGGTATTAGTATTGCTTGTTCCAGTGGTTATCTGGGCCCGCCGGGTTAATTCCGGCGAGACATTTTGAATTGTGTCAATTCCCGAAGCAGCAGAAATTGCTCTGGCGTCATTGAGGGTTAGAGTCGTGTTCCCGCCGGCGGCTCCGCGAACCGCCCCGGTTCTTTGAGCTCCGGGAATGACTGTCAGCAGGTTGGCTCCCAGAGATTGGATTCGATTCTGGATCGAGGCAGAAGTGGCTTCACCAAGAGAAATCAGGGCAATGACACTGCCGATACCAATAACGATACCCAGCATCGCCAATCCGGTGCGCATTTTATTGACCGCCATGGTCGTGATACTCTCAGCAAGCATTTCCCAATAGTCCATCATGGTTTTTTTGCCTTTCTTTGTCTGGTTTTTTCGTCAGCAATGATTTGGCCATCCTTGATATGGATGATTCTCCCAGCGTGGGCGGCAATATCCGGCTCATGGGTAATCATAACGACCGTATGGCCTTCTTTCTCGTTGAGGTCTTGAAAAATGGCCATAATCTCTGAAGCCTGGTTCGAGGCAATGTTTCCGGTTGGCTCATCAGCCAGAAGAATGGCCGGGTCCAGGACCAAGGCCCGGGCAATGGCTACACGTTGCTGTTGGCCACCGGACAGTTGGTTGGAAGTGTGGTCTATCCGGTCAGCCAGACCCACCATGGTCAAAAATTTTCGTGCCGTTTCCTCACGCTGGCTGTGAGGAATTCCGGCATAAGCCATGGGTAGCATCACGTTGGCCAAAGCCGTGGTTCGGGGAAGAAGATTATAAGCTTGGAAAATAAAACCAATTTCCCGATTGCGGATTTGGGCCAATTCATCATCAGAGAGTCTCTCCACATTTTGTCCATTTAGAAGGTAGGTTCCAAAGGTCGGGCGATCCAAAGCACCAAGAATATGCATTAGAGTCGATTTCCCTGACCCGGACGGACCCATGATGGCCACAAATTCCCCTCTTTGAATGTTGAAAGAAATGTCAGAGAGGGCCACAGTTTCTGTCCCGTCCATTCTGTAGACCTTAGAAATTCTCGAGACCGAAATTATAGGGGATGCCATAGTGTTATCCTCCGTGAATGAATCTGGCTCCACCGCCGAAACCGCCACCGCCGAACGGAGAAGTATTACTACGGCTGTTTGAACCTGTCCCTGATGGGGAAATGCCGGTAATAACCAGATCACCTTGAGAAAGCCCCGAAATAATTTCGGTTTGACTGCTGGAGGCCAAACCCGTTTCCACGGGCGCAGTTTGCTCTTGGCTGTTTTTTAAAACTCGGACTGTGGACTGACCACTGGCTGAGGTGCTGATTGCAGCGTTAGGGACCAGCAGAACATCAGTCTTAGTAGCTGTAATTATGTTTGCCTGGGCAGACATGTTGGTCAAAATTTTATTGTCCCCAGACTCGTTGAGCTTGATAACAGCAGGATAGGTTGTTACCCCGGAAGAGACTGCCCCAACAGTGTCGATACTTATAATTTTGCCAGTAAAAGTTTTTCCGGGGAAAGCATCAAAACTCAAAGTGGCGATATCTCCTGTTTTGACCTTTGGCACATCGACTTCGGTAAGATTTACGGTCACCGTCGGGGTGGCCGAGGTGATGACACTGGCAATTTTCTGAGCCGCTGACCCCCCACTGGAGTTGGTCTGCGCCGTAATCACTGACCCGACCTGGAGTCCGAGACCGGTTACTGTTCCCGAAATGGGAGCATAGATTACCGGCGCGGTTTGCTGTAAGGCCAGAGCTTCCTGGTTGATGGTATTTTGTTGGTTTTGGTAGGCGGCTTCCGCTGCCAGCCAATCATCCTGAGGACTGACAAACTGGGGCACAACCCGGGTCGTGGTGTTGGGGCTGCCATCACTGTTTTGATAGGTGCCGTTCTGAGCCAGAGTCATATAGGTGTTCCACTTCGTCAACATGGTGGACTGCAAAGACAAAAGATTTGTTTTAGCACTGTTATAATTTGCCAGCGCGGCAGCGTTACGTTGTTGGCCTTCCAAATCCAAGGAGAGTTGGGCTATGGGAGTTCCTGATTGGACCTGGTCGCCGTTTTGGATATAAATTTTGGTGATGACACCCGAGGCTTCGGTTGTGACCTGGGCACTGTTGGCTGTAGACACAGTCCCGGAAGCGGAAACAGCCGAGACAATGGTTCCCTTCTCCACAATGGCAGTTTGGTATTGAGGTTGAGCAGAACTTTGACTGCGCCATTTCCAAACTCCAAATCCAAGCGCCAAAATTAAAATAATGGCACTGATGATTTTAGGTTTAGTTTGTATTAAAGACCAAATCTTCTTCATGTAAAGGAAAGTCTAGGTGGCAAATCTGAATTTCAGCTGAAATTTCCGGTTGGCAAATGGATGATGAAGGTAGAACCTTTATGTAACCGGCTTTCCACCTGAATTGATCCTTTATGGGACTCGACAATTTTTTTGGCGATGGAAAGTCCCAGGCCATAGCCACCAAGTTTGTCCCGGGACCGGGCGCTGTCGGTTCGATAGAAGCGGTCAAAAATGCGCGGCAGGTCTTTTGGGTCGATCCCTACTCCCTGGTCGGAGACAGATATAAGGACAGATCCGTCAGTTCTTCCGGTGCTAATGGAAATCTCTTTGTTGTTGGGACTGTATTTAATTGCGTTGTCCAAAAGAATGACCACCAGATTGACGAGACTGTCTTTATCCCCGGCCACGACCAAATTTTTCGGATTGAATTTTATTTTGATGGCTTTTTTCCTGGCCACCGGTTCAATTTTGCGAACGGCTTGGGAGATGACATCGGCAAGAGTTACTCTGGCAAATGGCCGGGTGGTTCCCGGCTTTTGATACTGCGCCAATTGGAGAAGGGATTCCGAGAGCGACTGGAGCTTGTTAACTTCCGTTATACTTTCAAGGGCTAAGGTCTTTGCTTCTTTTAAACTGGGTTGATGGCCCCGCAGAAAAACTTCGAAAGCGCTTTTCAGGGAGGTCAGCGGGGTGCGCAGTTCATGAGAAGCGTCACTGACAAATTGGTTTTGTTCATCCATCATTTTTTTAATAGGTCTCAGGGTGACCCCGGCAAGAAAATAACTCAGTCCCCCGGAGACAAGAAAAACTCCGGAATTAACAATGATAAGAATAAAAAGTATCCTGCCTTTCGTTTCTTCGACCAGCTCAGGGTTAGAAAGGCGGATAGGAACAAGCACCCTATTTTGCAACCCGTGCTCGATGCGGATTCGTTGCACCCGCTCGAAACGTTCCACTTCCGCTGAAAGGAGACGAAAAATGACCAGACTAAAAATCACGCTTACAAGCATGATGATAAGAAGGTACCAGGCAGTCAACTTTAAGCGGGCCCGTTGAAACATTTCTAACTTGACGATAGAGTATAGGCAATAGAAGATGGTTTTTGAAAATTGAAAGTGGAGGTTAGAACCAATTTCTATTTTCTACTCTCTATCTTCTACCACTACCTTCCATTATCTATATCCTATCGTCTCCTATTTTGTATCCGAATCCCCTGATGGTCACAATCAAGGGTTTTTTGTTTTTAAAAGGGATGTCAATCTTTCGGCGCAGGTTGCGGATGGTGACTTCCACCGTGTTGGGCAAAACGTCGGCGTCATAGTCCCAGACATTGTTTATAATCTGCTCTTTGGTCAAAATTTTATTGGCGTTTCTCATTAGAGTTTCCAAAAGGGAGAATTCCCGGTTCGAAAGCTGAATGGGTTTTCCGGATCTTTCGACAGTGAAAGCTTTGGGGTCAAGTTTCAAATCTCCCGTTGCCAAAACAGTTTCCACGGTATTTTTCGAGCGGCGGGACAGAGCCCGGATTCGGGCTAAAAGCTCCTCAAAAGAAAAGGGCTTAGTTAAATAATCGTCAGCACCGGCGTCCAGACCTTCGATCTTGTCCTGTACTTGGCCTTTGGCGGTCAAAATCAAAATAGGCGTGTGAATTTGTTTTTGGCGCAGCTCTCTACAAATAGTCAAACCGTCCATTCCCGGCAACAGAAGGTCAAGAAGAATAACGTCATAGTCTTCGGTTGAAGCCAGGTCAAAGCCTTCTGTCCCGTCGTAGGCAACGTCAACGGCAAACCGTTCCTGTTCCAAGCCTTTTTTGATGGTATTGGCAATGCGGTGTTCGTCTTCAACCACTAAAACTCTCATACGGCGATATTATAGCTCGGGAGCTGAAATTAAGCTGAAAATGAGGTTTAGTTTCTTTCCCACTACTGGAAAGGTCCGGGTATCAAGCTTCTAACCGTAAATGATGTTCGAAATTATTTTTTTGGAAGATCTTCGATAATCTTTTCAACAACCTTTTTAAGCTGAGGTATTTCTGAAGTGGCAGTGTCCCAAACGAGATCCAAATCAACCTCAAAG
>CAZRUW010000120.1:0-3197 GCA_964603445.1 uncultured Gammaproteobacteria bacterium
GGGCCCCGCCGCAAACTGTCAAATCCGGCGGGATAAAGGCTTCCACCACCACAGGGAAGTCCTGCCAGAAAGCCTCTTTGACCAGGACATTATTCAGATAATCTTCCGCCTTCTCACCTTTGAGATCATCTTTTTGAATAATCCTCAGCCCTGCCCCGGCCAGTCCCCGGTTGGCTTTCAAAACCACGCCGCCATGTTTTTCCAAAAGAATTTTTGCCCAACCGACAACCTCTTCCCGGCTGGAACAGATCGCTCCCTCCGGCATGGCCGGAAAACCCGGTAGCATTGACGACGCTGTCTGGCGAAAACCGGCTTTGCTGTCAAAAAAATCCTGGACCCACCGGTCTTTTCTCTCCGGGGCTTCCGGGGCGGTAAATTTCAGTCCCTGCTCTGTTAAGCCTTCCAGAAGTTCATAAAATTCGGATGTTGCTGCATAGGAAATAATCTCCACTCCCGGACTAGCGGCGACTATTTCTATCAATTTTCCAGCCAACTCCCGATCCTGAAGAATTGCCCTACAAAGTGATTCACCAACTTTTTTTGGCCAAAGGTTGACCACGTTGGAGAATCCTAAAAGAAGCGAGGAATCTTGGAAAAATTCCGCCTCAATCGGAAAAGGAGTGATTAAAATCCGGTCATCCTCCTTTGAAAAAAGGAACCGGTCGCAAAGCAAATGATCCTCCAAAACTTCGTCCTCCCCTCGGGTCTGGTTCATCAAATGCACCAAGGGCAAGGCCACCTCGGCCAGATTAGCAATAAAAATCGATTTAACTTTTGGCATTAAATTCCCCCAAGGTCAGCCATTGGGGTTTGGGTAAATTTTTATAATTTTGGTTGGGGACAGCTTCCGGTTGCCCGTCTTTTTCCACTAAATAATAGGCCAAGCCGTGGAGTTTTTCGATGGCTTCATAATCTGAAGGGTGGTGGGAAATCTTCCAATCATCATACAAAACCAACGGCTCCTTCCCGGTATTTGACCAGGAATGACCGTACTCCGGTTTAATATTAATAGCGTCCCCGAAATTAACTGTAATTAGTAACACTTCGTCCACTTTTTCCGGAACCCAAACCCCGTTCTTAAAATGTTTTTTTTGCAGGATCAAAGTTCCCTCGCCTTCGACCCGGTGATAAATTTCATCAACGTGCTTGCTGTGGTAATGTCCGAAAGTTTTCGGATACTCCCTCCCAAGCCGTCCGGCGGCAATTACCGTTCTGTTCACCCATCCGGGCTTATGGATATCAATATAAACCTTATAAACAGGATCCGGCCCTGAGTTTACCGAAGAATCCATCAGTACCGCCTGCATTTCCGCTAGGCTTCGCGAGGTCTTTAGTTTCATAAGTAACTTTTGACGATAGATGATGGAGGATAGAAGGTAGTATTTTGAGGATTGAGAATAGAAGATAGACTTTTTCTATCCCCTATTTTCTATCCTCCACCGCCATCTTCCATTTTCTATTCTCTATCGTCAAGTAATAATACTACCACTTTTGTTATTGACCGATAGCTGCGGTTGGTATATATTTCCCTCGTGAACAATCCTTTCGCCAACGCTCTCGGGCAACTTTCCAAAGCCGCCAAGTACTTATCCGGGCCAAAAATTGCCGAACTTCTCTCAAAAATGCAGCAACCGGAAAGAATCGTCACCGTTTCTCTTCCGGTCAAAATGGATGACGGTTCCTTAAAAATCTTTGAGGGCTTCAGGGTGCAATATAACAGTAATCGAGGTCCCTACAAAGGCGGGATTCGCTTCCACTCTCAGGTTTCCATGGACGAGGTCAAAGCCCTTTCCTTCTGGATGACCATTAAAAACGCAGTTGCTGACCTGCCTCTCGGTGGAGGCAAAGGCGGCATTATTGTTGATCCGAAAAAACTCTCCGAAAAAGAACTGGAGAAGTTAACCCGGGCCTATGGCCGAGCTATTGCCCCCGTTGTTGGGCCGTACACCGACGTTCCCGCCCCCGATGTCAACACTAACGGCCAAATTATGCGCTATCTGGTGGAAGAATTTTCCCGATTTACCAAAAAGCGGAAACTCCCTCTTTCCAAAGGGGAAATTCTGGCCACCTATACCGGAAAACCTCTCAATTTTGGCGGCAGCCAGGGCCGGGAACAGGCCACCGGCCTGGGTGGTTTCTTCGTTCTCGAAACAATGCTCAAACTTTTTCGTTCTACCCGTTCTTCTGTGAACCATGAACCAGTTTCTGCCCGTCCGAGTGTCGCCGTTCAGGGTTTTGGCAACGTCGGCTTTTTTGTTGCCAAACTTCTCTCTGACCATGGTTTCCGAATCGTGGCTGTTTCCGATTCTCAGGGCGGAATCTATTCTCCCGATGGTCTCAACATTGACAAAGTAATGGAAACTAAAAAGAAAAAAGGGAGTGTTCAGGATTATTCTCTTCCCGGTTTGAAAAAAATTTCCAATTCCGAACTCCTTTTACTGCCGGTGGACATTTTGGTCCCTTCCGCTCTGGAGAATCAAATAACGGCTGATAATGCCGGAAAAATTGAAGCCAAAATAGTTTTGGAGATGGCTAACGGCCCGACCGCTCCGGAAGCGGATGAAATCCTAACCCGAAGAAAAATTCCCGTTATTCCTGACGTTTTGTCTAACAGCGGGGGAGTAACCGTTTCCTATTTTGAGTGGTTTCAAAATATCCATCGCCAAAAATGGTCCCTAACTAAGGTAAATGCGAAACTGAAAGCCAAAATGCAAAAAGCGGCCAAAGAAGTTTTTGCCACCTCGCAAAAGCATTATGTTAATCTGCGCACCGGCGCCTTCATCCTGGCTTTGGAAAGAATTGCCAACGCTAAAGTTTGACGGTTTCTAGTACCACCCCTGTTCTCGTATTTGCTTATTCTCTATTATTTATGGTATAAATTAAACTGTAAAAATAAGAAAAACGGGTACGAACTCGAACCGACTGGACCGGAAAAAAAGGCTAGTTTCAACACCACCTTAAAATCTGCTAAAATCTTCCCGTGCCTGGATCCAATGAAACAAAATCCCGTACTAAATGGGCAAAGCTAAAAGACCACAACGAACCCCTTCCAGTAAACGCTAAAGAGTCTTTATTTAATGGACTAGTTGCCAATTACTAAACTTTTTGGCCAGGTTAAGGCTAATTTGGGAATATTTTCATTCCGAAGTTAGGACAGGAGCCGTTTGCAGGTGATAATTCCAAATTCCAGTTGAAAG